>JALEZT010000127.1 GCA_022772725.1 Eubacterium sp. | reverse complement strand
GCCCTGATATATCATAACATCGTCGCCTATTTCTGCTGTTTCGCCGATAACAATTCCGTGTCCGTGGTCAATACAAACTCTTTTTCCGATTGTTGCACCGGGATGAATTTCTATTCCTGTTTTATGGGCACTGCGTTGACTGATAAGCCTTGCAATAAACGGCATATTGTGCCTTAAAAACCAGTTTGCTTTTTTGTGGCTTCTTAACGCTTTAAAGCCGGGATAAAGCAAAATGATTTCAAGAGGACTTCTTGCCGCCGGATCGTGCTCCATAAAGCTTTTAACGGATTCCTTATAATCCTCAAACATAATTTCACCTCTGTAATAAAAAATGCCTCTGCCAAATAAATGACAGAGGCAATGTAAAAACTGCGGTTCCACTCCTGTTTATACTCAACTGCTTAAAACAGCTTCGCCGATAACGGGGCTTCCGTTCCGAAATACTTTTAATTCCTTCGGAATGCTCGGGAGTGCATTTCACCGAACGGTTAATGCGTATATTTCAGCAAACAATACGCTCTCTGAAAAAACTTAATTCGGGTACTTCTCTCCGTCTTTGCATTTATATATCAATAATATTATATACAAAATTAAAAATTTTGCAACACTTATTTTGTTTTAATTAGATGCCAGCCGTCCTTTGCATAAACAAGACCGCTGAGAAGCGTAATAATACCAACAATCCAAAACGCAATTGTGCAGTAAATATTAAGCCAAGGTGTATTAACATCAATTGTTAAAGAGCCTTCTCCGATTGCAAGAAAAAGGAAGGTTAAGCCTGTTGTTGACATTTGAAGAAATGTTTTAGCCTTGCCGAAGGCATTTGCGGCAACAACCTCGCCGTTTGATGCGGCAGCCATTCTAATTCCTGCAACAAGAAATTCTCTTGCAAGCATTATCATAATAACAATATCCGTATGCCAGCCGTAATTAAATAAAATTATATAAGCCGCAAAAACAAGTGTTTTATCGGAAAGAGGATCCATAAGCTTTCCGAAATCGGTAACTATTCCCCTTTTTCTTGCGATAATTCCGTCTGCCTTATCACTCATACAGGCAACAAAATAAACCAAAAGCGTTGCCACCCAATGATATGGAAAATTAATAAAAGCACACGCCATAAGAACGGGCACACAGCAAAATCTGAAAACTGTTATTTTATTAGGTAAATTCATTAAACCGTTTCTCCTATCAAATCATATCCGTTATAGTCTGTTATTTTAACATTGGTAAATGCTCCGATTTTCAGCTCCTTATCGGAATTAATAATAATCGAACTGTCTATTTCAGGCGAATCAAGATAGCATCTGCCGTAATATTTTCCGTCCTCAAAGCCGTCAATAACCGTTTTATATGTTTTCCCTACTCTCGCTTTGTTAGCATTTTCGGTTACGGTATATTGAATATCCATAAGAACCTCTGCTCTGCGCTTTTTAATCTCATCGTCTACTTGTCCTTCAAAATCAACCGCAGGAGTATCCTCCTCGGGAGAATAAGCAAAGCAGCCCATTTTATCAAATTTCATTTCCTTAACAAATCGGCAAAGCTCCTCAAACTGCGCGTCGGTTTCTCCGGGAAATCCAACCATAAAGGTTGTTCTCAAAGATAAATCGGGGATTCTTTCTTTCATTTTTAAAATAAGAGATTTTAAAGAATTATAATCTCCGCTTCTGTTCATCGCTTTAAGAATTTCAGCGTTGCAATGTTGAAGAGGCATATCAATATAAGAGCAAACCTTATCTTCATTTGCAATCGTTTCGATTAACTCGTCGGTTACCTTATCGGGATAGCAATAAAAAATTCTTATCCATTCAAGGCCGTCAATTTCGGCAAGCCTCTTTAAAAGATATGAAAGCTTATATTCGCCGTAAAGCTTAATGCCGTATTTAGTTGTATCCTGTGCAACAAGAATAATCTCGTTAACACCGTTTGAAACAAGCTCCTTCGCTTCATTTAAAATGCTTTCAACCGTTCTTTCGCGGTATGCTCCGCGAATAGAAGGTATTGCACAGTATGAGCATCTGTTGTCGCACCCATCGGAAATTTTAAGATAAGCCCAATGTGAGCCGTTTTGAGCTATTCTTTCATCATCAAGAGGAAGATAACACTTATTTGGGAAAATGCTTGTTTTAACACCGCACAGAGCCTTTTGGCATATTTTAACAATATCACTGTTGGCTCCTATACCTACTACCGCGTCAACCTCAGGCATTTCCTTTAAAATTTCATCCTGATACCTTTCTGCAAGACAGCCTGTTACAATAATTGCAGATATAATACCTGCATTTTTATATTCGGCAACTTCAAGAATTGTTTCAATAGCTTCTGTTTTTGCGTCCTCAATAAAGCCGCAGGTGTTGATGATAACCGCGTCTGCGCTTTCGATTTCATAAACAATTTCGAAGCCGTTGTCTTGAAGTTTTTTTAAAATTATTTCCCCGTCAATCCTGTTTTTAGGACAGCCGAGTGAAATTAAATGTATTTTGTGTTTATTCGTCATTTTCAAGTCTGTTAAACGCTTCTTTGATATCGGAATAGGAAAAGCCTCTGCGCATTAATGCCGCAATAACCTTTTCCTTTCCGCCGTCCTCAGTCAATTTTCTAATATAAGATTTATTAATAATATCAACAACCGTTTGAGCCTGGTCTGCTTCTATACCGTCTATTGCCTCGGAAATAATATCCTTTGCAATGCCCTTATGAAAAAGCTCCTGCTTAACTCGGTTTAAGGAATACCTTTTTGAATTAATCAGATATTCAGTATATTCAAAGGCGAAATCACGGTCATTAATATATCCGAGCTCCTTAAACCGTTCAATAGCTTTAAGAGCTGAATCACGGTCAACACCGCTTTTAAGCACTTTATCAACAAGCTCTCTTTCGGAATGATTACGCCTTGAAAGATAATCGGCACACTTGTTAAAAGCCTTTCTGTAATTAACGGCAGAAACAAGCTTTTCCCATTCCTCGTCGGTTATATCCGTTCCGTCTGCAACAGAATTTAAACTCCAAAACTCAGCGTCGGTTGTGATTTTATATTCGCCGTCAATGAGCAGATGGATTTTATTTCCCCTGCCCTTTTGAGAAGTTATAATCATCAGTCTTCGTCGTCTTCAACGGCGATATCAAGCTTTCTGCGCGCCTCTTCCCTTGTTATCTTAACGGAATTTTGAATTTCCTTGGGAATGTCCGGCTCGTCGTCAACAGGCTTTGTTACCTTTTCTTCTCTTGCGGCAAACTGCATTTCTGCAATTTTAGCCTTTATTTGATCTTCAAGCTCCTTTGCAAAGGCAGGATCGTTTTGAACAAGGTCCTTAACCTTTTCTCTGCCCTGTCCGAGTCTTTCGCTTCCGTAGGAGAACCATGAGCCGCTTTTTTTGATAATATCAAAATTAACTGCCATATCAACGATTTCTCCGCACTTGCTGATACCCGTGCCGTACATAATATCAAATTCAGCCTGCTTAAACGGAGGAGCAACCTTATTTTTAACAATTTTAGCCTTTGTTCTGTTGCCTATCATTTCGGAGTTAGGACCTTTAATTGTTTCAACTCTTCTGACATCAATTCTCATTGAAGAATAGAATTTAAGAGCACGGCCTCCCGTTGTTACCTCGGGATTTCCGTACATAACGCCAACCTTTTCACGAAGCTGATTGATGAAAACAATAAGGCAGTTGCTCTTATTAATTGCGCCTGCAAGCTTTCTGAGTGCCTGACTCATAAGTCTTGCATGTAGACCTACATGTGAATCGCCCATATCGCCTTCAATTTCAGTTTTCGGAACAAGCGCGGCAACAGAGTCAACAACGATAATATCAACCGCTCCCGAGCGAACGAGCTGCTCGGTTATTTCAAGAGCCTGCTCGCCGTAATCGGGCTGAGCAACAAGAAGTGAATCAATATCAACACCGAGATTTGAAGCATAAACAGGATCAAGAGCGTGCTCTGCATCAACAAATGCGGCTTCTCCGCCCTTTTTCTGACACTCCGCAATGCAGTGAAGCGCAAGAGTTGTTTTACCCGATGATTCAGGTCCGTAAATTTCAATAATTCTTCCTCTCGGAAGTCCGCCGATGCCCGTTGCGATATCAAGCGTTAACGAGCCTGTTGAAATTGCTTCAACATTAAGGTGCTTATTTTCGCCAAGGCGCATAACGGCGCCGGGGCCGTAGCTTTTTTCAATTTGCTTTAAAGCAGATTCAAGCGCTGCCTTTTTATCCTTCGGCATTCCTTTATCAACTGCCATAATCTATCCTCCAAAATTTATATTTAAATCAACATTAATTATAATAAATATATAATTTAAAATCAATAAAAACAACAAAATTTAACAGAAAGTTTCTCTTTCCAAAAATATTATCAAAAAATGCTTGCATTTTCTTCTATTATATGTTAATATTTATGCGTTCTAAATTTGCAAGGAGGTGTTCGCTAATGGCAAAATGTGAATACTGTGGAAAAGAAATGACATTCGGAATTAAAGTTTCGCACTCACACAGAAGATCAAACAGAACTTGGAAACCCAATGTAAAAAGAGTAAAGGCTATTGTTAACGGCTCTCCGAAAAGAGTTTATGTTTGCACAAGATGTCTTCGCTCAGGAAAAGTAGAAAGAGCATAATTTTTCTAAAAATTAAAACCCTGCTTTGTGCAGGGTTTTTTATTTTGCAAAAAAACTATTTTTTAAACGAAATTTTGTTTTCAGTGCCCTTTATTAACCGCTTAATATTTTCTCTGTGGGCAGTAATAACAATAACCGCAAACAAAACGGCTATAAGAGTTAAGAAAAGATTTTTATAAAAGCAGGTAATTAATACGGGAAACAAAACGGCAATGGTAACAGAACCGAGGCTTATCATTTTAGAAATTGCAACAATCGCTGCAAAAATAATGAAAAGTATCAGTGCAATGCGCCAATCAACCATTATAGCCATACCCGTGCATGCCGCCATACCCTTACCGCCTTTAAATTTAAAAAAGCACGGAAAGATATGACCCAAAAGGCAGAAGAAGCCTGCAAACTCCTTTTGAAAGACTAAAACTGTTTGCTCGCCTGCGTCCCTTGGGAAAACAAAAAGATATTTAAAATCAACTTGAAGAATTGCAAAAGCTATCGCAACCGCAATAAAAACCTTAAAAATATCTCCGAGCATAGTTAAAGCGGCATATTTTTTTCCGTAGGTGCGAAGCATATTTGTTGCTCCTGCGTTGCCGCTTCCGCTTTCTCTTATATCCTTTTTGGTAAGAGAACGGGAAAGTATGATTGAAAAATTCAAGCTTCCCAGCAAATATGAAATAATTGCTATTGAAAGGAATTTAACAATAGTATAAGCATCTATCACTTTTTGCCCTCTCCCCTTTCTCTTATGATAAATCTAACAGGCGTTCCCGTTAAACCGAAAACCTCTCTGATTTGATTTTCAAGATAGCGTTGATATGAAAAATGGAAAAGCTCCTCGTTGTTTACAAAGAAAACAAATGTGGGCGGTCTTGTTGACGCCTGAGTCATATAGTAAATTTTAAGCCTTTTTCCTTTATCAGTCGGCGGCTGAACTCTTGCAGTTGCAACAGAAAGAACCTCGTTAAGTCTGCCTGTTGAAATTCTCATTGAATTTTGAGAATGAACAAACGCAATAGTTTCAAAAAGCTTATCTATTCTTTGCCCTGTTTTTGCAGATATAAACAAAATGGGTGCATAGCTCATAAATGAAAAATCATTTTGAAGCTTTTTTCTGAACTCATTCATTGTTGAGCCGTCCTTTTCAACAGCGTCCCATTTGTTAACGGCTATAACGCAAGCCTTGCCCTGTTCAAGCGCAATGCCTGCAACCTTTGAATCCTGCTCCGTAAAGCCCTCACACGCATCTATCATAATAACGCAAACATTTGCACGCTCAACAGCCATTCTTGCACGGATAATGCTGAACTTTTCAATAGAATCATTAATTCTGCTTTTGCGCCTTATGCCTGCCGTGTCAATAAAATTGAATTTGCCGTATTCATTTTCAATATAGGTGTCTGTTGCGTCTCTCGTTGTACCTGCAATATCGGAAACAATTGCTCTGTTTTCGCCGCTTATTTTATTAACAAGCGATGATTTGCCAACATTTGGCTTGCCGATTATGGCAACACTTATAATTTCATCGTCTTCCTCTTCGTCGGTGCAATCGGGAAGATATTTAATTACTTCATCGAGCAAATCT
>JALEZT010000096.1 GCA_022772725.1 Eubacterium sp. | reverse complement strand
ATCCTCTGCATAAGAGATAACCGGTATGCCGAGATGCTCTGCAATCTGCGGGCCAACCTGTGCGGTATCTCCGTCAATAGCCTGACGGCCTGTGATGATAATATCATAATCAAGGTTGCGAAGAGCACCTGCAATGGTTGTTGAGGTTGCCCATGTGTCTGCGCCGCCGAGAACTCTGTCTGTAACAAGAATTCCGTTGTCTGCGCCCATAGCCATAGCCTCGCGAAGAACCTCCTCTGCCTTGGGAAGTCCCATTGTTAAAGCAGTTACCTCTGCGCCGAATTCATCCTTCATACGAAGAGCCGCTTCAAGACCTGCCTTGTCGTCGGGGTTCATAATGGAGAGCATTGCCGCTCTGTTCAAAGTGCCGTCCGGGTTAAACTGAACGCCGCCCTTTGTGTCAGGCACCTGCTTAATACATACAACAATTTTCATCTGCTTCGCCCTCCTTACTTCAACAAATTACCGCTGATAACCATACGCTGAACCTCTGAGGTTCCCTCATAAATCTCGGTTATCTTTGCATCACGCATCATTCTTTCAACCTCATATTCGCGGATATAGCCGTAGCCGCCGAGAAGCTGAACTGCCTTTGTTGTTACATCCATTGCGGTTTCAGCGGCAAAAAGCTTTGCCTGAGCCGCTTCAACGGAATAAGACTTTTGAGTTGCCTTTGCCTGAGCCGCTTTATAAACAATAAGCTTTGCGGCTTCAACGCGAGTTGCCATATCTGCAAGCCGGAACTGTGTGTTTTGGAAAGCACCTATCGGTCTGCCGAACTGCTTTCTTTCCTTAACATATTCAATTGCTCTGTCAAGAGCGCCCTCTGCAATGCCGAGTGCCTGAGCGGCAATACCGATACGGCCGCCGTCAAGAGTGTGCATTGCAATGCCGAAGCCCTTGCCCTGCGGACCTAAAATATTTTCCTTGGGTATTCTGCAATCCTGGAAAATAAGCTCATAGGTTGATGAGCCACGGATACCCATTTTCTTTTCCTTTGTGCCGAAAAGGAAGCCGGGAGCGGTTTTCGGAACGATAAATGCCGAAAACAGCTTTTTCTTTCTTCCTCTTTTATCTTCAACAACATCTGTTACTGCGATAACAATATAAATATCTGCTTCCTTACCGTTTGTGATGAAGCACTTTGAGCCGTTAAGAACCCATTCGTCGCCGTCAAGAACTGCCTTTGTCTGTGCGCCCTGCGCGTCTGTTCCTGCGCCCGGCTCTGTGAGTGCAAACGCACCCAAAAGCTCGCCCGAAGCAAGCGGTTTAAGATATTTTTGCTTTTGCTCCTCTGTTCCGTATGTAAGAATCGGGTCGCAGCAAAGCGAGGTGTGTGCGGAAACGATAACGCTTGTTGTTGCGCAAGCCTTTGCAAGCTCCTCAACACACATAACATAAGTGAGCGGATCACAGCCCTGTCCGCCGTACTCCTTCGGAATCGGTATTCCGAGGAAGCCGAGCTTTTGCATTTTAGTTACCGTTTCTCTCGGGAACTGCTCGGTTTCATCTGTTTCAACGGCAAGAGGCTTAACCTCGTTTTCAGCGAAATCAGCAAAAAGCTTTCTTGCCATCTCGTGCTCTTTACTTAAAGTAAAATCCATAATCTTTCCTCCGTGAAAGCTACTGCATTACAGTTTTACAGGCTCCCGCCTTTTCGGCGGAAGCCCGATTATATTTTTATTATTACTTGCGGTAATCGTAAAATCCGATTCCTGTTTTGCGTCCGAGCTTGCCTGCGCGAACCATCTTTTTAAGAAGGGTTGCAGGGCGGTATTTAGGATCGCCTGTTTCGGAATAGATAGTTTCCATAATAGCAAGCACGATATCAAGACCGATATAGTCGCCGAGCTCAAGCGGACCCATAGGATGATTTGCACCGAGCTTCATAGCAGTGTCAATATCCTCAACGCTTGCAATGCCCATTTCATAAACCGTGATACCCTCATTAACAAGCGGAATGAGAATTCTGTTTACAACAAATCCGGGAGCTTCGTTTACTTCAACGGGAGTTTTGCCGATTTCCTCTGCGATTGCCTTTGTTTTTGCAACCATATCTGCGGGAGTGTTTGCGCCTGCGATAACCTCAACAAGCTTCATAACAGGTGCAGGATTGAAGAAATGCATACCGATAATCGGTCTGTCAAGCTCTGCTCCGATTTCAGTTATTGAAAGAGAAGAGGTGTTTGTTGCAAACATACAGTCTGCCTTAACGATATCCTGAAGCTCTTTAAAGGTCTGCTTTTTAACATCCATAACTTCAAGAGCCGCCTCAACGATTAAATCGCAGTCTGCGCAGATTTCCTTGGTGCCTGTTGTGATTTTAGCAAGGATAGCGTCTGCCTTTTCCTGCTCCATCTTTCCCTTTGCAATTCTTTTTTCAAAGCCCTTTGCAATTTTGTTTTTGCCGTTTGCGGCAAATTCCTCGTTAATGTCGCAAAGAGCAACCTCATATCCGTCAACCTGTGCAAAAGCCTGAGCAATGCCCGAGCCCATTGTGCCTGCACCGATAATACCAACCTTCATTATGTTTACCTCCGATAATATCTTATTTATTTTGGAAAGGCTCTTTAACCTTTTCCTTATTTCTGTCAAGGAAGAAAGCCATACCGTATTTTTGATCCTCTGTTTCAAAGCAGTCGCCGAAAAGCTTTTCTTCGATAACAAGTGCATTGTCTATGTCTGTTTGAAGACCGTCATTAATAGCCTTTTTGCAGTTTCTTACTGCGATAGGAGCGTTTGAAGCAATCATACCTGCCATCTTTTTAGCCGCAGGCATAAGCTCTTCAATCGGATAAACGGCATTAACAAGGCCTATGCGAAGTGCCTCTGCCGATTTTATGTTTCTTGCAGTATAGATAAGCTGCTTTGCCATACCAACGCCGACTGTTCTTGCAAGCCTTTGAGTTCCGCCAAAGCCGGGAGTTATTCCAAGGCCTACCTCAGGCTGACCGAAAACTGCATTTTCAGAGCAAATTCTGATATCGCAAGCCATTGAAAGCTCACATCCGCCGCCGAGCGCAAAGCCGTTTACTGCGGCAATAACGGGAATGGGAAGCGTTTCAATTTTTCTGAAAACATCATTTCCCTTTTTGCCGAACGCCTCACCCTGCTCCTTTGTGAGAGTGCTCATTTCGCCGATGTCTGCGCCTGCAACAAAGCTTTTTTCGCCTGCGCCTGTTATGATGAGTGCGCGAACGGCATCTAAATCAATAGCGTCAATTGCTTCGTTGATTTCATCAAGAACTGCGCTGTTTAAAGCATTAAGTGCTTTCGGGCGGTTGATGGTTAAAACCGCAACTGCGCCCTCTGCCTCATAATTGATAAATTCCATTGCCATACCTCAAAAATATTTATAATCAGTCTCTCTTAACAATTGTTGAGCAGCCCATACCGCCGCCGATGCAAAGAGTTGCAAGACCTGTTTTTGCGTCTCTCTTTTCCATTTCGTGAAGAAGAGTAACAAGAATACGACAGCCCGAAGCACCAACGGGATGACCGAGTGCGATTGCACCGCCGTTTACATTGAGCTTATCAAGGTCAAATTTAAGGTCTCTGCCAACTGCGATAGACTGAGCGGCAAACGCCTCGTTAGCTTCGATAAGATCCATATCGTCAATAGTCATATCAAGCTTTTTGAGAAGCTTATTTGTTGAAGCAACAGGGCCAACACCCATAATTGAAGGATCAACACCGCCGAGTGCGCCGCCAACCCAAGTTGCCATCGGCTTAACACCGAGCTCCTCTGCCTTTTCTGCGCTCATAACAACGATTGCAGCGGCACCGTCGTTAATTCCCGAGGAGTTACCTGCTGTTACGATACCGTCCTTCTTGAATGCAGGACGAAGTCTTGCAAGGCTTTCAGCGGTTGTTCCGGGACGGGGGCCCTCATCAGTATCAAACACGATTGTTTGCTTCTTCTGCTTAACCTCAACAGGAACGATTTCATCCTTGAATTTACCCTCTGCAACTGCCTTTTCGCATTTCTGCTGGCTGTTTGCGGCAAACTCATCAAGCTCCTCACGGGTAATGCCGTATTTCTCGCAAACATTCTCTGCGGTGATGCCCATGTGGTAATCATTGAAGGCATCCCAAAGAGCGTCATTTACCATAGTATCAATAACAGGAGCATTGCCCATACGGTAGCCGTAACGGCCCTGCTTTAAAGCATAAGGAGCCATGCTCATATTTTCCATACCGCCTGCAACAACGATATCAGCGTCGCCTGCTTCAATCATCTGTGCCGCCATATTAACGCAGTTAAGACCCGAGCCGCAAACAACATTAACTGTTACTGCGGGAGTTTCAATCGGAAGACCTGCCTTTAAGGAAGCCTGACGGGCAACATTCTGACCGAGACCTGCCTGAATAACACAGCCCATATAAACATGATCAACCTTATCGGCAGGAACGCCTGCTCTTTCAAGAGCGTTCTTGATAACGATTGAGCCGAGCTCTGCGGCGGGAGTTGTGCTGAGTGTTCCGCCCATTGTTCCGATTGCAGTACGGCAAGCGCCTGCTAAAACAATTTTTTTAGACATAATAATTACCTCACATTTATTTCTATTTGCACCGATGCTGTTCGGCGCATTTTTATTTTGGTATTATAATAATATATAGATTTGTGATTGTCAATAATTTAACAAATTTTCAGCAAAGATAATAAATTATTGATTTTTTTACAATTATTTTAGTGCATTTTTTCACTCAAAAAACAGTAATATTTCCCATTGTTAAGCCATTTTACAAGATTGTGCAGAATTTATCAATCTTTTAACTGTTTTTATCAACCGTCCTTGTTGGCCAAAAAAGAAGCCTCGGGGCATACACCGCCGAGGCTTTATCTCACTTGCTTAAAATATGCGTTTTATTCTCTTACTTCGTTTATGATTTTTTCGAGCCTGCTTCTGTCTCTTGAAAAGCGACGCTGACTGACCATAATAACAAGCCCGTCGCCGTCTTTAAGCAGAGTATCGCCCTTTGGAGTTATCGAGCTTTCGCCTCTTTCAACAGAAACAACAAGGCAATGCTTGCCCCAATCAATTTCCGAAATTGTTTTTCCGCTTATCTTGCTTCCCGTTGGGATAACATAAGTTTGAAGCACCTTTTCGCCTGCGCCCGAGGGAACATTTGCGCCGTTTTCCTTAATAATTCCCTCTAAAAGAGTTGAATAAAACGGCGAGGTTCCTATAAGATTTGCCGTTGCATAGGAGGCAAGGCTGACCATTGCAAGAGGAAGCAGACTGTCCATATTTCCCGTTATTTCAAAAACGAGAACTATTCCCGTTATGGGAGTGCGAACTATTGAGGCAAAAAGCCCTGCCATGCCCATAACAACAAAGTTTTGCCACAAATCAGGGTTTAAATCAAATGCGCCTATTGCGATTTCGCCGAAGATTGCGCCGATATATGTTCCCAAAATCGAGAGCGGATAAAGCGTTCCTCCGGGTGCTCCCGAGCTGAAGCTGAAAACACCGAAGAAAAACTTTGCTATAAGCAAAAGGAGCATCATTTGAACGCCCGGATGCTCATTAATAAGCAGAGCCGCCATAGTGTGTCCGCCGCAAAGCACCTGCGGAAGAAAAAGGCCCACTACTCCGCTTAACGCAAAAACAACGGCAAGCTTAATCCACGCAGGTATTATTTTGATTTTTTTGTATAATCTCTGCCCTGCAACCATAATTATATTATACAGACAACCCGACAGACCGAGAATAACGCCGAGCAGAATAAGAAGCCAATAATAGCGAAGCGGGATTTTTTCCGAAACATAATTGAAAACCGTGCTTTGACCGAAGAAAATTTTTGAAATGAAATCAGCCGTTACGGTTGCGACAATTCCCATACAGAGAACGGATTTATCAAAGGTTTTATATATTTCTTCAAGCACAAACATAATTCCCGCAAGCGGTGCATTAAATGCCGCCGCAAGACCTGCGCCCGCGCCGCAGCTCATCATACGAAGCTCCGTTGTTTTATCTGCCTTTGTTATTCTTGCAACGCCCTTTGCCGCCATTCCGCCGAACTGTATGCTCGGCCCCTCTCTGCCGAGCGAAAGGCCTGCAAAAACAGACGCGGTGCTGCCAACAAGCTTTGCAATTATAACGCGAAGCCAATTGTGCGCAAGATAGCCCTTAATCTCCCCTGTTAACTGCGGTATGCCCGAGCCTCCTGCAAGCGGCTCCCATTTAATGATAAACGAAACACCTGCACCGATAAGCGCAAGAAGCACAAGCCAAAGAGCTGTTTTGGCGGGGCTTCCCTTTATATAATCTAAAACATTATATAAATACTCCTCTGCCTTTGAAAGCATAAAGCGGTATAACACGCAGATGAACCCTGCGGCAATGCCAACCTCAACACCTCTGATAATCAAATAAAGGCTTTCCGTTTT
>JALEZT010000080.1 GCA_022772725.1 Eubacterium sp. | reverse complement strand
CTCCATATCAAGCTTTGCAGGAAGATATTCGCCGAGAACAGACGCCTTTGTGTCAGTAAAATCGTCTAATTTAGCCTTATATACCTGATGAGCGGTTGTGAAAACAAGGATTTCATCCTTATTAGAGCATTCGATTTCTTCAACAATACTGTCGCCCTCTTTAACCTTTTGTTCTCCGCTCATACGCAGGTTAGCGGTTTTAATCTTTTTAAGATATCCGCCCGCCGAAATAAATACGGTTACGGGATAATCCTCAACAACTGAAACCTCTTCCTCGCTGAACTCCTGAACGCCGTAAATAATCTCGGATTTTCTGCCTGTATCGTACCTTTTAACAACCTCTTCAAGCTCTGCAATGATGATTTTTTTCTTTCTTGTTTCGCTTGAAAGAGTTTTTTCCAAGTCCTCTATTTCATTTTCAAGGCTTTCAATATCGTTAATTCGTTTGAGGATATATTCCCTGTTTAAATGGCGAAGCTTAATTTCAGCAACATATTCAGCCTGTGTTTCATCAATTCCGAAGCCTATCATAAGGTTTGGAACAACATCTGCCTCCGCCTCGGTTTCACGAACAATTTTGATTGCCTTATCAATATCAAGAAGAATTTTTGAAAGACCCTTTAAAAGATGAAGCTGCTTTCTTTTCCTTGTAAGGCTGAAATTAACTCGCCTTGTTATGCAGTTTAACCTGAATTTTATCCACTCATTAAGAAGCTCTCTGACTCCCCTAACGCCCGGATTGCCGTCTATCAAAACATTGAAATTGCACGAGAAGGTGTCTTCAAGCGGAGTTAATTTATAAAGGCGGGTCATCAGCTTATCCGGGTCTGTTCCCCTCTTTAAATCAATAGTTATTTTAAGACCGCCGAGGTCAGTTTCATCGCGGACATCGGAAATTTCCTTAACCTTATTAGCCTTTGCAAGCTCAATTATTTTATCAATAATAGCTTCGGAGGTTGTTGTTGGCGGGATTTCGGTTATATCAATGCAATTATAGCTTTTATCGTATGAATATTTAGCTCTAACCTTAACGGAGCCTCTGCCTGTTTCGTAAATTCTTTCAAGCTCGTCCTTATCGTAAATAACATATCCGCCGCCGACGAAATCGGGTGCTATTAAGGTGTCGGATATAACATGCTCCTTATTTTTCATAAGAGCAACTGTTGTTTCGCAAACCTCTTTAAGATTAAATGACGCAATAGATGAAGCCATACCAACCGCAATACCCGTTGTTACATTGCAAAGCACATTCGGGAATGTTACGGGAAGCAGGCGCGGCTCCTTCATTGTGTTATCATAGTTATCAACAAAATCAACCGTATCCTTATCAATATCGTCAAAAAGCTCTTTACAGATAGGTGCAAGCTTTGCCTCTGTGTATCGAGAGGCGGCGTACATCATATTTTTTGAATAAGCCTTACCGAAATTGCCCTTTGATTCAACATAGGGATAAAGAAGGGTTTCGTTACCTCTTGAAAGGCGAACCATTGTGTCATAAATAGAAGCGTCTCCATGAGGGTTTAACTGCATTGTTCTGCCGACGATATTTGCGCTTTTAATGGTTGACCCTTTAAGAAGCCCCATATTATACATAGTATAAAGAAGCTTTCTGTGAGACGGTTTAAGACCGTCTATTTCCGGAATGGCACGCGAGAGTATAACGCTCATGGCATAGGGCATATAGTTGGTTTTAAGGGTATCTGTTATTATTTCTCTTTTAACAGTACCGGCGTCCTCAATATGAACATTTTTGCTGAGCGAATTTTCGTTTTTTGTTTTTATGTTCTTTTTTCTTTTAGCCATATTTATTACATAGCCTTTCGGATATTTTTAAAATTTAAATCAGCTTACATCAGCCGCGTCAATATAAAGATGACCGTTATCTGTTATATACTGTTTTCTGCCTTCGAGATTATCTCCCAAAAGCAAATCAAACATTTCAGCAGTTTTCTCTGCCTCGTCGGGAGTAACAAGAATAAGCCTTCTTGTTGCAGGATTCATAGTTGTGAGCGCCATCATTTCCGCCTCGTTTTCACCGAGACCCTTTGAGCGCTGAACAGTATATTTTTGATTGCCTATTTCTTCCTTTATCCTATCCATTTCAACTTCATTGTATGCAAAATAGGTTTGATCCTTACAGGTTACCTCATAAAGAGGAGATTCATCAATATAAACCTTGCCCTGCTCGATTAACTGCGGCATAAGCCTGTAAATCATAGTTAAAACAAGAGTTCTGATTTGGAAGCCGTCAACATCGGCATCGGTGCATATAAGAATTTTATTCCAGCGCAGATTATTCATATCAAAGGCAGACAAATCCTTTGATGCCTTTGAACGCACCTCAACTCCGCAGCCGAGAACCTTTATTAAATCGGTTATAATTTCACTTTTAAAAATTTTATCGTATTCACATTTTAAGCAGTTAAGGATTTTACCTCTTATAGGCATTATAGCCTGAAATTCCGCATTTCTTGCCTGCTTACAGGCACCGAGAGCAGAATCTCCCTCAACGATAAAGATTTCTCTTTCGTTAACATCCTTTGAACGACAGTCAACAAATTTTTGGATACGGTTTGTCATATCCATTTTTGTTTGAAGCGTTGTTTTGAGGGTTTTTCGTGTGTTTTCGGCTTTAACACGGCTTCTCATATTTATAATAACCTGATCGGCTATTTTTTCAGCCTCCATTTTATTTTCAATGAAATAAACTTCAAGCTGCTTTCTGAAAAAGTCTGTCATTGCCTCTTGAATGAATTTATTTGTTATCGCCTTTTTGGTTTGGTTTTCATAAGAGGTTTGAGTTGAAAACGAGGAAACAACAAAAATAATTATATCCTCAATATCCTGTATATTAACCTGTCCGTCTGTTTTATTATATTTATTATTCGCTTTAAGATAAGCGTTTATTTGGCTGACAAATGCGCTTTTAAAAGCCTTTTCGGGCGCACCGCCGTGTTCAAGATAGCTTGAATTGTGATAATATTCTTTAAGCTGAGTTTTAAGTGAAAAGCAAAGAGCCGCTTTGATAACAAGCTTATATTCATCAAGGTCTTCCCTGTCTTTACCCCTTCTTTCACATTCCCAATACTGCGGAGTTGTTAAAGCCTTGTCTCCTGCAAGCTCCTCAACATAATCCTTAATACCGTTTTTATAGCAGTATTCGGTTGTTTCAAATCTTGAACCGACTTGATTTTTAAATATAAATGTAACACCGTCATTAACAACCGCTTGGCGTTTTATCGTTTCCGTGTAATATTCAAGAGGAACATTAATATCGGTAAACACCTTTAAATCGGGCTTCCATTTAATACGGGAGCCTGTGTCTTTTTTAGTATATTACGTTTTATGAAGGCCGCCGACATTTTCGCCGTGCTCAACATGAAGAGTGTAGCAATAGCCGTCTCTGTGAATTTCAGCGTCCATATATTCGGCAGCATTCTGCGTTGCGCTAAGACCGAGACCGTTAAGGCCGAGCGAAAATTCATAGTTATCTGCACCGTTTCCGTATTTACCGCCGGCATACATTTCGCAGAAAACAAGCTTCCAGTTTT
>JALEZT010000174.1 GCA_022772725.1 Eubacterium sp. | reverse complement strand
AAACTCTTCCTATTTCAAGCAGACTTGCTAAGCTTTAGGTTTTACTGAACAAAGAGAATGCAACTCTTGAAATTGAAAATGAAATTCACGAAAAGGTACAGGACAGTATTGATAAAAACCAACGCGAATATTATCTGCGTGAGGAAATGAAGGTTATCGGCGAGGTTTTGGGAGAAGCCGAGAACCCCATTGAAGAGGCGGAGGAATATAAAGAAAAAATCGAAAGCCTCAATTGCTCACAGGAAATTAAGGATAAATTAAATGCAGAAGCAGTTAAGCTTATGAAAATGCCGCAGGGCTCTCACGAGGCTACCGTTGTAAGAAATTATCTTGATAAATGCCTTGAAATTCCGTTCGGCACTTACTCCAAGGAATCGATTAACCTTGAAAAGAGCCGTAAAATTCTTGATAAAGAGCATTATTCTCTTGATAAGGTTAAAGACAGAATTATAGAGTCTCTTGCCGTTTTTAAGCGCAATCCCGATTTTTCGGGTCAAATACTTTGCCTTGCAGGCCCACCCGGAGTAGGTAAAACCTCAATCGTTAAAAGCCTTGCAAAAAGTATGAACAAAAGCTATGTTCGTATCGCTCTCGGCGGTATTCACGATGAGGCTGAAATAAGAGGCCACAGAAGAACATATATTGGCGCAATGCCCGGCAGAATTATTGAAGCGATCATCAAAGGCAAATCAATGAACCCGATAATTTTGCTTGACGAAATTGATAAGGTCGGCGATGATTATAAGGGCGACCCTGCCTCTGCTCTTCTTGAAGCACTTGACCCTGAGCAGAATTTCAGCTTTACAGACCATTATATCGATTTTCCCGTTGATTTAAGTAAGGTTTTGTTTATAACAACGGCAAACGATACCTCAACTATTCCTGCGCCTTTGCTTGACCGTATGGAAATTATAGAGCTTAATTCCTACACGGAGGATGAAAAATTCCATATAGCAAAGGAGCATCTTATCAAAAAGGAAATGAAAAAGCATTCTCTTAAAGCAAGAGAATTTAAAATTTCCGATGAAGCAATTTACTGCCTGATTGAATGCTATACAAGTGAGGCA
Source organism: Eubacterium sp. (assembly GCA_022772725.1). GTDB lineage: Bacteria > Bacillota > Clostridia > Oscillospirales > Acutalibacteraceae > Eubacterium_R. Next base: position 2,243 of record JALEZT010000174.1, on the reverse strand, counting down.
GGAGTAAGAAATCTTGAAAAAAGCATTGCTTCGCTTTGCAGAAAAGCCTCTGTTTTGCTTGAAAACGGACAAAAATCCGTTAAAATAACAGATAAAAACATTGAGGAATTTTTAGGACCGAAAAAATACACCTCTGATAAAATCCCCAAAAAAGATTTAGTCGGAACAGTAAACGGTCTTGCTTGGACAAGGGTGGGGGGAACGCTTCTTCCCATTGAGGTCTCCGCGCTGAACGGAACAGGCAAAATCGAATTAACGGGCAATCTCGGAGATGTGATGAAGGAAAGCGCAAAAACCGCAGTTTCCTATGTTCGTTCGCGTGCCGCCGAATTCGGCATAGACGAGGAATTTTATAAGAATAAGGATATACATATTCACGCTCCCGAATCTGCAATACCTAAGGACGGCCCCTCGGCAGGACTTGCCATAACCTGTGCAATTGTTTCGGAGCTTACGGGAATTCCGATTAAAAGAGATGTTGCAATGACCGGCGAAATCAGCCTTAAAGGAAACGCTCTTGCAATCGGCGGACTTAAAGAAAAGAGCATGGCGGCATATAAAGCAGGATGCACAACGGTTATTATTCCGCAGGATAATGTTAAGGATTTAGCCGAAATATCCGATGAGGTTAAAGGCAGTGTGAATTTTGTTTCTGTTTCCGATTTTAACGAGCTTATGCCGATTGCGCTTTGCTCTGTGCCGAAGCCTGTTAAAATTAACTCAATTATCAGAAATAAGGAGACACAAGCCCGCTCAAACGCGGTAACGCAGTAGTTATGAATTTTAATAAAGCAGAATTTGAAAAGGCATTTGGCTTATCGACTCAGCTTCCGATTGCGGACAAGCCCGAAATAACCTTTGCAGGCAGATCAAATGTCGGTAAAAGCTCATTGCTTAATAAGCTTTTTAGCAGAAAAAATTTAGCTCGCGTCAGCTCTGTTCCCGGGAAAACCGTTACCGTCAATTTTTATAATGTTGACGGGGAACGCTTCGTTGATTTACCCGGCTACGGCTACGCAAAAATTCCAAAGGCGGAAAAGCAACGCTTTGCAGAGCTTATGGAGGGCTATTTCCAAAGCGGAAGAGATATACGCCTCGTTGTTCAGCTTATAGATATGAGGCACAAGCCGACTGCCGATGATATGGCAATGATTTCTTTTTTGAAGCAGTTTGAAATTCCCTTTGCGGTAGTTTTAACTAAATCCGATAAGTTAAAGAAAAAGGAATATGCTTCGCAAAAGGAATTGATAATAAATGAATTAGGCAACCCCGAATATCCCGTTATTCCGTTTTCTTCGGTAACAGGTGAGGGCGTTGAAGAGATAAAGTGTGTAATTGAAAAAGCACTTGAAAAATAGGAGGATAATATGAAAAAGACACCTTTTCTTTCAAAGGAAAAAGCACTCGAAATTATTAAAGAATACCCAACTCCTTTCCACATTTACGATGAAAAGGGGATAAGAGAAAATGCCGAAAACCTTAAAAAAGCATTTTCCTGGAACAAGGGATATAAAGAATATTTCGCCGTTAAGGCAACGCCAAATCCGTTTTTAATCAATATTCTTCGTGAGTACGGCTGCGGATGCGACTGCTCTTCAAAAACCGAGCTTATGCTTTCAAAGGCAATCGGTGCAGTTGGCGATGACATTATGTTTTCCTCAAATGACACTCCTTATGAGGAATTTAAATACTGCAACGATTTAGGCGGAATAATCAATCTTGATGATATAACTCATATCGAAGCGGTTGAAAAGGCTTGCGGAAGGCTTCCGAAAAAAATGAGCTGCCGTTATAACCCCGGAGGAGTTTTCAAAATCAGCAATTCAATTATGGATAATCCCGGAGACGCAAAATACGGTATGACAACCGAGCAAATTTTCGAGGCATTCAAAATTATGAAGGAAAAGGGTGTTGAGGAATTCGGAATTCATTCCTTCCTTTGCTCGAATACCGTTACAAACGATTATTATCCTATGCTTGCAAAGGTTCTTTTCGAGCTTGCCGTTGAGCTTAAAAATAAGCTTAATGTAAAAATTGGATTTATCAATCTTTCGGGCGGTGTAGGAATTCCTTACAAGCCGGAACAGGAGCCAAATGATATTTTTGCAATAGGCGAAGGAGTACATAAAGTTTTTGACGAGGTGCTTGTTCCCGCCGGTATGGGCGATGTTGCTATTTATACAGAGCTCGGCAGATTTATGATGGGTCCCTACGGCGCACTTGTTACAACTGCTATAAACCAA
>JALEZT010000059.1 GCA_022772725.1 Eubacterium sp. | reverse complement strand
GCTGAATGTATAAGCAATGTTGTTAAAGAGGCGCTTGAAGGGGCAGAATGCACCCTTGAAGATATTGAGGCTGTTGCGGTAACATACGCTCCCGGATTAATCGGCTCGCTTCTTGTTGGTGTTAATTTTGCAAAGGGGCTTTGCGCCGCTTCAAAAAAGCCGCTTGTGCCCGTTCATCATCTGCGCTCTCATATTGCTTCAAATTATCTTTCAAGCGATATTGAGCCGCCGTTTCTTTGCCTCGTTGTCAGCGGAGGCCATTCGCATATTGTTGCCGTAAACGGTTATACTGATTATAAAATAATCGGCAAAACAAGAGATGACGCGGCAGGCGAAGCGCTTGACAAGGCAGGGCGAACGATGGGACTTGCCTATCCCGGCGGAATAAGCATTGATAAAATCAGCAAAAGCGGAAATCCGAATGCGTTTTCCTTTCCGCATCCGAGGGTGGACGGCGCGCCGTATGATTTTTCATTCAGCGGACTGAAAACCTGCGTTATAAATACAGTTCATAATGCACAGCAAAAGGGCGTTGAAATAAACACGGCAGACCTTGCGGCGTCTTTTCAAAGGAATGTTGTTTTTTGTTTAATTTCAAATTTAGAGAAAGCCGCAAAGGATTTTGGATATAATAAAATCGTGCTTGCAGGCGGTGTTTCCGCCAATTCGCTTTTAAGAGAGGAAAGCGAAAAAATGTGCCGCAAAAACGGGTGGAGCTTGCAGCTTCCGCTTCTTAAATACTGCGGTGATAACGGCGCAATGGTTGCCTCGCAGGGCTATTATGAATATATGGCGGGCGTTCGTGCACCGCTTAGCCTTAACGCTTATGCAACTATGCCAATAGATATTGTTAATTTTTAGTCAATTTATACAATCTGACTATTGAATTTAAAAAAATAATTGATATAATAATAATGATGAAAATTGCGGCACTATAATTTTTATCATTAATTAATATTCTATATTAAAGGAGAATAAATAATGGAAACAAATTTAACCAAAAATCCTTCACTCCTTGCTTGGCTCGATGAAAAGATTGAGCTTTTAAAGCCGTCTGAAATCGTTTGGATTGACGGCTCAAAAGAGCAGATAGACGCTCTTAAAGCAGAGGCAGTTGAAACGGGCGAAATGATTAAGCTTAACGAAGAGCTTCTTCCCGATTGCTATCTTCACAGAACAGCTGAAAACGATGTTGCCCGTGTTGAAGACAGAACACTTATATGCTCAAAAACCGAAAAAGACGCAGGTCCTACAAACCATTGGATGGAGCCGTCAAAGGCTTATGAAATGCTTTATGATATTGCAAGAGGCTCTTACGAAGGCAGAACAATGTATATCATTCCTTATTCAATGGGTCCCGTTGGTTCTCCGTTCTCAAAAATCGGTATTGAAATCACAGATTCAATTTATGTTGTTCTTAATATGAATATTATGACAAGAGTAGGCAAGAAGGTTCTTGATGCTCTCGGAGATTCAAACGATTGGGTTCGCGGTATGCACTGCAAATGTAATGTAGATCCCGAAAATAGATGGATCTGCCAGTTCCCGGAGGACAACACAATTATTTCCGTTAACTCTGCTTACGGCGGAAACGTTCTTCTCGGTAAAAAGTGCTTTGCGCTTCGTATAGCTTCCTATCTCGGTAAAAACGAGATGTGGCAGGCAGAGCACATGCTTATCCTCGGTCTTCAAAAGCCAAACGGAGATATCAAATATATCTGTGCGGCATTCCCGAGCGCATGCGGAAAAACAAACCTTGCAATGCTTATTCCTCCGGAGGGATATCAGAAGAAGGGCTATAAGGTTTGGTGCGTTGGCGACGATATCAGCTGGATAAGAAAAGGTCCAGACGGACGCCTTTATGCAATTAACCCCGAAAACGGCTTCTTCGGCGTTGCACCGGGTACAAATATGAAGTCAAATCCAAATGCTCTTAAGTCAACAATGCAGGGCACAATCTTTACAAATGTTTGCCATAATCTTGACAACAACACTGTTTGGTGGGAGGGACTCGACAAGAATCCGCCAACAAACGCTATTGATTGGAAGGGCAATCCCTGGAACGGTGCTGAATCAACAGAAAAGGGCGCTCATCCAAACTCAAGATTTACTGCTCCTGCAGTTAACTGCCCTTGTATTTCAAGTGAGTTCGAAAATCCGCAGGGCGTTCCGATTTCCGCAATTGTATTCGGCGGCCGTCGTGCAAAGCTTACTCCGCTTGTATATCAGTCAAAGAGCTGGAACCACGGTGTATTTGTAGGCTCAATTATGGGCTCCGAAACTACTGCCGCCGCAACAGGTGCAGTGGGTGTTGTTCGTCGTGACCCAATGGCTATGCTTCCTTTCTGCGGCTACAATATGGGCGATTATTGGAAGCATTGGATTGAAATCGGCGAAACACTTGATCCCGATAAGGCTCCTAAAATCTTTAATGTTAACTGGTTCCGTAAGGATGACGAGGGCAACTTCCTGTGGCCCGGCTTCG
>JALEZT010000015.1 GCA_022772725.1 Eubacterium sp. | reverse complement strand
ACCTCTGCAAGAGGAGCAAACGGAGTAAATCTAACAATATCCTGGAATGCACAGGCAGCAGCGGATAGCTATAATGTTTATGGCTATAACAAAGCAAATGACAGCTGGACACTGTTAGGCAATGTAACAACAAATAAATATATCAGCCCAACAACACCCGGATATGAATATATTTTCAGAGTAGCGGCAGTAGAGGACGGCAGAGAAGGAGTACCGAGTGAAAGGCTCCACACCTGTGCGGCTTGCGAAACAATGAAGGCACCGACAGTTGCAAAGAGCGGCAGTCAAATAAAGGTTAATTGGGAAATCGTTGGCTCACACGGATATGTTGTAATGTGGTCAACAGATCCAACCTTTAAAACAGGCGTAAGCAGTAAATATATCACAGGCCATAGCGTAAACAATTACACAATAACAGGCATTAATTCAAATCAAACATATTATGTTCGAGTTCGCGCTTGGCGCAATTGGGACACAGGCTATGTTTACGGCTCTTGGTCAACCGGCACAGCAGCAAAATAAAACATTTTTTGTAGGGAGTGGCGGTCTCACCTGTCGTTTCGGTCGGTGCTTCTGCTGACGCAGAGGTGTCCACCGGACACCCGCACCCTCGACACTCCAAAAATCAATCAAGCCTTAAAGGAACGCCGTCTCGGCGTTCCTTTTTTTGTGCTTTACAACCGCAAAAAAAACAATAATATCCCGTAGGGGCGAACTGCGTTCGCCCGCTTTTGTAAATTATGTTCTTACACATTTTGTAAACTATCTTATTACACTATACAGTTGCCCATCCCGATTAAACGGGAGAACACAGTTCTCCCCTACGGTGTTGCATTTAGGTTATATAACAATTTAAATATATGTTCGTTGGGAGTGGCGGTCTCACCTGTCGATTCGGTCGGTGCTTCTGCTGACGCAGAGGTGTCCACCGGACACCCGCACCCTCGACACTCCGTTTTTCGGCAGGAGCAAATCTGCGATTCGGCAGACCCTTTTGTCTGCTTCGCAGACATTTCCCCTAACAGGGGAATAACCCCCTGCCCTACGGGGAATATGAAACCTTAATGATATTTTGTAGGGGTCGGTTTCCACGCCGACCCGTTTTTTACGGAACGCCGAGGACGGCGTTCCCTACGGGGTGTATAAAAACCTAAATGATATTTTTTGTAGGGAGTGGCGACCTCGACACTCCAAAAATCAATCAAACCTTTCAAGGAACGCCGTCTCGGCGTTCCATAACGGATAAATCAACAGGCAGATACACTCTTGATTAGATTTAGTATAAAAACGCTTTGGAAATTCGCTGCTTCCGAAGCGTTTTTTCTTTACATTAAAAACAAATTATAATATAATAGTTTAGAATATGTGAAAGGCGGTTTAATATATGATACTTGCAGTTGATGTGGGCAACACAAATATTGTTCTCGGCGTGCTTGACGGCGAAAGGCTTGTCTGCTCGGGAAGGCTTGCAACAAACACTCATGAAACGGAAATTGAATATTCAATGAAGCTTAAAACCTTCCTTGAAATATACGGTGTAGCCTCTGTTGAGGGCGCAATTATTTCAAGCGTTGTTCCCGCTCTCGTAAGAACACTCAAAAAAAGCATAAAAACCGTTTGCGGCGTGGACTCGCTTGTTGTCGGCCCCGGTATAAAAACAGGTCTTAACATAAAGCTTGATAACCCTGCAGAAACGGGTGCAGATATAGTTGTTGGCGATGTTGCGGTTATTAATAAATATCCGCTTCCCGCAATATTGTTTGATATAGGAACGGCAACAACGGCGTCTGTTTTGGATAAAACGGGTGCTCATCTCGGCGGAGCAATTATGTGCGGTGTTAAAACGGCTATCAATGCCCTTGCAAGCACAACCTCGCTTTTGCCCCATATTGATATTTCCGCACCGTCAAAAATTATCGGAGCAAACACGATAGACGCAATGAAATGCGGCTCCGTTATCGGCACGGCGGCTATGATAGAGGGTATGGCTGAAAGGTTTGAGGAGGAGCTCGGCGAAAAGGCAACAATAGTTTTAACGGGCGGCCTTTCAAAAGCAATCTCAAAGGCGGTTAGGCGAGAGGTTATAGTTGATGAAAATCTTTTGCTTGACGGCTTGCGTATAATTTATGAAAGAAACAGGGAGCAGAAAAAGTAATGGCAGTTTTCAGGGCATTTAAAGCATTCAGACCAAGTAAAGAGCATCAGGCGGATATACCTGCGCTTCCGTATGATGTTATGAGCAGCGCGGAGGCTCGCGAATATGTTAAGGGCAAGCCGCTTTCGTTTATGCACACGGATAGGGCAGAGGTTGATTTCCCCGTCGGAACAGACCAGTACTCTGAGCAAATTTATCAAAAAGCAAAGGAAAATCTTGAAGCACTCGAAAAAAGCGGAGCACTTGTTCAGGATTCAAAGCCGTGCTTTTATATTTACCGCCAAATAATGAACGGCAGAGCGCAAACGGGTATTGCAGGCTGTGCCTCAATAGACGATTATATGAACGGCAATATCAAAAAGCACGAAAAAACACTTGAAAAGAAGGAACGCGACCGTATTAATCATGTTAATATAACTAATGCAAACACGGGACCCATCTTTTTAACTTACAGAAAAAATGACGAAATCTGCAAAATAACAGAGGAATATACAAAGAATTGCGAAAGCGTTTATGATTTTGTGTCTGGCGGAGTTAGGCAGCTTGTTTGGGTGGTTGATGATGAAAAAATCATCTCCCGCCTTTCGGAGCTTTTTGCCGAAGCAGGCGCGTTTTATATTGCAGACGGGCACCACAGATGCGAATCCGCCGTTAGAGTAGGTCAGATGAGGCGTGAGCAAAATCCGAATTATAACGGAAGCGAGGAATTCAATTTCTTTCTTGCCGTTGCTTTTCCCGATTGCGACCTTGAAATTATGGATTATAACCGTGTTGTTAAGGATTTAAACGGCAAAAGCGAAGAGGAATTTATCAGCGAAATTTCAAAATGCTTTAATGTTGAAAAATCTGCTCAAAGGGTTAAGCCGGATAAAAGGCACACCTTCGGTATGCTTATCGGCAGTCAGTGGTATCGCCTTGAAGCAAAAAAGGAATTTATTGATGAAGGCGACCCGGTTAAAAGGCTTGATGTTTCCGTTTTGCAGGATAATCTGCTTGCTCCCGTTTTGGGAATTGAAAATCCAAAGAATGATGAGCGCATTGATTTTATCGGCGGAATAAGAGGTCTTGAAGAGCTTGAAAGGCGCACGGCAACTGATATGAAGCTTGCTTTTTCAATGTTCCCCACAACCGTTAAGGATTTAATGGATATTGCAGATGCAGGGCTGATTATGCCACCGAAATCAACATGGTTTGAGCCAAAGCTTCTTTCGGGCGTTTTCATTCATCATTTAGACTGATTGCATTTTGTAAAATTTAGATACAATTCTTGTAAAATCAGTAATATTATGATAAAATAAATTATAATAATTATATATGGCAGGCAAGGGCTCAATTGCTTTTGCGTGCGGAAAGGCGAAGAATATGAAGGTTGCACTTGAATACAGCAATGATTATGACATTAAGCGTCAAACCGAATATGCAATGAAGGGCATAACAAAGGTTTGCAAAAGAATAGGCCCTCGTAAGCCGGGCTCTCCCGAGGAGCTTCGCGCTCAGCAGTGGTTCCAAAAGGATATGAAAAACTATTGCGAAAAAACTGATATTGAAGAATTTGAAATTCACCGTCAGGGCTTTATGGGCTTTATTCCGTTCACGGTTGCCTGCGGTATTGCAAGCGTTTTCATAAACTGGTTTGCAAGTCCCATTGCGGCGCTTGTGCTTTGCGTTTTGGCGTTTGTTCCGCTTGTTTTTGAATTTCTTATGTATAAGCAGTTTGATGATTTTCTTTTCCCAAAGCAAATCTCCCACAATATGATTGCTTCAAGAAAGCCAACAGGCGAAATCAAAAAAAGATTTATTATGATAGGCCATTCGGATTCGCAGTTTGAATGGACTCTTAATTACTTAATCGGCGGCTTGCAGGCAAAGCTTTTTGTTGAAATTCCCGCAGTTGTCGGCCTTGTTGTTCAAACGGTTTTTGCGCTTGTTTGCATTATTGTCGGCAAGGGCACAGCCGCTGTGAATATCGAAAGCGCAAGATGGTTCTTTATAGCATTATTTGTTGTTTCCTGCGTTTTCATTCCGTTTGAATTTGCATTCCTTTTCTTCCAAAGCTGGACCAAATCAGTTCCCGGTGCTTCGGATAATCTTTCGGGCTGTTATGTTGGAATGGCGGCAATAAAGGCTCTTGACGAGGCAAAGGTTCGCTTTGAAAACACCGAGGTTGTTATGATTTGCTCGGGCTCTGAGGAAGCAGGTTTAAGAGGCGCAAAGGCTTATGCAAAGGCTCACGAGGAGGAAATGAAAAAAACTCCAACTATCGTTGTTGCCATGGATACCTTCCGCGATCTTGAAACAATGGCGGTTTACGACAGAGACCTCTCCGGCACGCTTCAACATCATAAGGGCGTTAAGGAGCTTATGCACGACGCCTGCGCAAACTGCGGCTTTGATGTTAAATACGAATCAATTTATATCGGCGGCTGCGACGCTGCGGCGTTTACTCAAAGAGGTATCCCCGCAACAGGCTTTGCCGCAATGGATCCGGCTCCGCCGAGATATTATCACACCCGCCTCGATAATCCCGAAAATCTTCGCGAGGATGCAATTGAAGCAGGTATAAACATTATGATTGAAGCCCTTTGTATGTTTGATAAAAACGGCTGTGAGGGCGTTTGCGAATAATATAATTACATAAACAAAAATGCTTCGGAAGCACAAAGCCTCCGAAGCATTTTTTATTATATCGGATTATCTTATCATAATGTAAATATAAGTTTTTCCGATTTGATTGAGCATAACATATTCGTTTCCGTTTGTTCCGTCTGTTGTGCTCTTGATAATAAGATTTTTCTTGTCAAAGGAAAAATCCATGGTTGAGCCTCTTTTTGTTGCAAAGCCGAAATAATGCCTAACCGTTGAAGCGGAAAAGCTCGTAACGGTCGGCGTAAAGCTGTTTGCAAAAACAATAACAATTGACGGCTCAAACGGGCATTTTGTTGTTATTGTGCGCGGTGTTTCTCCGTTTCCGAAATAAGTTCCGATAAAATAGGGAGAGTTCCAGGTGTCTCTTTCCTCGCCTGTAATATGGCGCGTTTCATCTTCAAAATGCTCGCCGATAGCCGTGTCAATAAGCTCGTTGTCTGTGTTAAAATCGGCTCTCTGCGGCTTGTCGGTGCCAAGCCAGCTGTTCAAGCCCAAATAAGTTGTTTTGTTTGTTGAACTCATAAAAATCTTAACCTTTCCGTCCGCCGTTTCAGCCGGAGCGGACTGCCGGCTTTATCCAATGAAAAGCATTAAGCCTCAATGGATTCAAATATATCAAACGAAAAGCCCGACGCATCAATTTCATACCAGTAAAAATTAAGCGACTCCAAGAAATCCCAGTCTGCACCGTTTCCGTCATAAACCGCTTTTCTGTAAACGGGGAAATAGTTTTCAATAAATTCGCCGAGCGCCGCAAGGTTTTCCTTTGTAACGGGCGAGATTTTATATGCTATTCCGTCGTCTGTTTGCGTTTCGCTGTAAAAATCCATTTGCGCCATTGCTTCGTTGTATTCTCTAACGGAAATTTGATGACTGCCCTGAGCCGCTTTTTTTAGAATTGCCTGCCTTGTTTCCTCGTCTGCATCTTTTCTTTCAATGTTAAGCAAATCGCAAAGGCGTTCAATTCCGAAGCCGCTCATAGTTGAAATAAAAATTTCATTCAGCGTTTGAGAAAGCATTTCATCCGCAAAGGAAATTCCCTCGGCATAGCCTGCTATTTCTCCGCGCGTTATTCCTTTGTCCTCGGCGGAAAAGCCAAGTTTTTCCATAAGCGCACAAAGCCTTGAAAAGATTTTGTTATTCATAAAAATCCACCCTTGCGTCTGTTAAAACAAGATATTCCCTTGCGCCGCAGGCGGCAACTCCCTCTGCGCCCGGCGAAAGAGCAAGCTCAATAAGCTCTGCTCCCTGCGTGCCGTAAAGTGCAGGAGTGATTTCGGAGGCTTTAATGCTTTTGCCGATTTTTTCCTGCGAGCAAGCCTCCCTGATTTTTTCAAGAAGCTCTGCTTCAAGTGCTTCTCTGTTGTAGCCGCGTTTGATTTTAACTGCCGCGCGTATCGAAAAATCAACCTTTGAAGCAGGCACGGAGTTTATCTCAACTCCGCATAATGCCGCAAAGCCCAAAAGGTTTGTTATTTCGTCGCAAAGCTCCTGCGAAACATTATCGTCAGCCGTTTTAACGCAAACGGTAAGAGCTGAGCTTTCATCAAGTGAAATGTTGCAGTCCCTAACCTCGTCAAGCGTCATAACAAGCTCCTCGGCTGATTTCTTGTTTACGGCGTTTGAAGTAACACTGTAAGACGATATAATGCGCTCGCGCAGTGAGGAGTCGCTCTCGTCATCACAGCCGCCCGTAAATGCCGTATCGTTTATAACGCCCTCAATGTATTCGGGCGGATTAACCATAACCGTAACCTCGCCCTGCGAAAGATTAAATTCTCTTCCGTGTGTAACCGCCGTTGCCGCAACCGTGCAGGATAATTCGCCTGCCGGCAGGGTTGCCTGTGCGTCTGTTTCAAACTGTATCTGCGGATTGCCTTCGTTGGAGCAGATTGTTCCCGCAGGAATAATTATCTGCTCTTCAAGAGGCTCGGAAACGAAAAAGGTTAACGCGCCGTGCGCCCTTGCGCTCTTCTTTCTTTCAATGCCTCTTAACTGCGCGTGCATATCAAGATATTCGCCCGTTGCCGTTTGCGCAAATGCCTGCCTTAAAACAAAATCCGCGTTTGCATAGGCAGAATATATTTCCGTTGCCGCCGCTTTAAACCGCAGTTCAAGGTCAGACATATTTTTTATGCTTTGCCCACTTTCGTTAAAGAAGGCAAGCTTCATTTTTTCAAGAATTTCATTATAGGTTATGCTCAAATTCAACAAACACCTCCTTTTCCTCGTTGTTTATTGAAACGGAAAAATTAAAGCCGCCCTGAACGGCATCAACCTTCGTTATGTAAACTCCGTCCATACAGTAAACGGCGCACCGTGCAAAGCAAAGCGCATAAAGAAGCGCAGGCTCGCTGTTGATTTCATCAAGCCGCGAGCCGTAATTCTTATCGGGATAAAACTCGCCGAGCCGTGTTTTAATTGCCCTTGCTATGTCTTGAAGCACCGCTTCACTGTATTCGCCTTGAAGAACGGCTCCGTTTTCCAAAGCATAATCTCCGTTTTTAATTATTTCATTCATTTTTTCAAATCCTTCGGTAAATTATTTTTTGAAACTAAAAAATAACATCTCCGTCTGCATTAAGAATAACTCCGTTTTGCATTATAGTAACGCCGTTCATAATGATATCCCCGTCGCCGTTAATATTAATATATGCTCCCGTCGGCGAGGACATATTTATCTCGCCGTTGCCGTTAAGCTGAATATCGGAGCCGCAGGAAGAAAGCATTTTTATATCTCCGTTTCCGTTAAGAAAAATCTGCGAGCCTGTCGGCGAGGATATTTTTATTTCTCCGGGGGAAAGTGAATTGTCTTCCATTTCAACTCCCGCGTAAGCCGCTCCCGAGGAGCCGTTGATAATCAAAACCCGTTCTCCGGCAGGAGCGCAGTAGGAATATCCAAACGGAGAATATGCTTTTGCGCTTCTTGATTGAAGCGTTCCCGTTGCCTCTGTGCACCCCTGCGAGCTGACTGTCAGCGTGCCCTCCTCTGCCGCAGAGATTTCTCTTGAAGCACCCTTTTTGCTAAGCCACATAATTGTTAAATTCCTCCTTTGCCTCCTGCCTTAAAATAAGCGAGGTTGAAAATCCGTTTGCGCCTGCGCGGTAAACAATTTCATCAACAAAATATTCTCCGCAGGCATCAAGCAAAGGCAAATCGGCAAACACTCTGTCGTAAAGCGAATAGGCGTGAATACCTGAAAGTGAAATTTCAACCGCCGTGTAGCTTTTCAAAGAGGTTTGTATCTGCCGCTTTGCGCGCGCCTTTCTCTGCCAAGAGGGAAGAGAGGAAAGATTAATCAGCTTTTTGCGCGTTATATTGTTTTCTTTCGCAATCACGCTTTCAAGATGATATTTGTATTTCTCGCCCGAATCAATTTTATAGTCAATTGCGCTTAAAACACTGCTTCTTTTGTAAGTGAACGAGGCGCTGATAATATCGTTTTCGGGAAGCGATTTTAAATCTCTGCTCATTTCGTAGGCCTTAATAATTCCGTCGGGCGAAACATAAATTCCTCTGCCGTGGATTTCACAAACAAAATCATTTATCGCACCGAAGCGGCTTGTTCCCTTTAAAACTCTGTATGTGCCCTCGCCTGTAAGATTCGGCAGTCCGTATTCAAAGCCGAATTCTCTGCCGTTTTGTATCCAAAGCTGGCGCGAGGTTGGCATATAGTATTCGCAGGGGAGTGCTTCGTTGTCAACAAGCAGGCAGGCGGAGCTTCGCGCATAAACAAAAACGGAAATGCCGTTTGAATTGCAGGTGGCTCTTTGCATATCGCAGTAGCCGCTGAAAATCATTTTATCATCTGCAAAGGCTTTAACCTCAACGATTTCCTCGGGTGCCTTCTCGCAAATAAAATTAATTCGCAGTCCCCAGCACGCCGCAGAGGTTTCGCCCGAAAGCTCAAATGATGTTATTTGCTCGGGAGAAAATTCCTTCCCCGAAAGGCATTTGAATAGAAATTTCATCAAATCACCAGCCTTTCGCCTGCTTTAATGTCAAACGGCGTTTTAATTTCATTGTTTTTCATAATGCTTTCAACGGTTGTGTTGCACCTTTTTGCAATATCAAAGGCGTTTTCGCCGTCAAGCGCATAGGTAAAGCCGTAGTTTATTTCCGGCGTTCCTCGCTTTGAGGCGTCCTCCGTGAACTCGATTGAGTATTCAATATAGCCCTCCCTTGCTTCGCTTTTCAGTTGAAGCGAGCATAAAAAGGCGCAAATGCAGTCGCCGTCGGGCAAAAGCAGCATTCCTGAGCCCGATTGCCTTTGGAGCCGTTTGAGCGATTGCGCTCTTTCGTTTGCATCTTCTCCGTAAAGCCTGCCCTTAACGGTAATGATTTCTGCGTTTTGTGCCGTTTCGCAAACGCTTTCGCCCTTGCCGAAAACAGTTCGCTTGCTTATTTTCTTTGATTTTGATATTTCAACGGAATAAGGATTTTTTTCAAATTCAAAATCCTTATATCTCATTTTTATAAGCTGCATTATTCCTCCTCCTGCTGTGAGGAGTCGTACCGCTTTGAATCAAGCATAAGATATTCGGAAAGCTCCCTTATTTCTTCATAGTTTTCCATACTGACCTCCGCTAATTAAAATCGGTTTCATCCTTAAAGGTAAAAATAAGCCGTCTGATAATGCAGGCGGTTGCTTTGCTTGAAGCAGGCTCGTCTGCATAAACTGCAAGCGCGCCTGCCTGAATAACACTTTTGCAAACCTCGGATAAAACCTCCTGTCTGCTCGAAGCGTTGAACTCATAAGGAAAAAAGCAATCGCAAAAAACCTTAACCGTTCCTGCCGGAGCGTCCTCTCCAAGATGCTCTGCATATAAATTCATATCGAAAAGCCCAACGGCAATAACGGGATTTTCAAGAAAGGTCGGCTTTTTTACATAAGGATATGAAACCGTTATTTTTTTATCTGCAAAAAACGGATTTGCCTTAATTGCTTCAACCGTTTCTTCAATAAGATTTTTAAATATTATCATAGCCGCCCTCTGTTTTCTGCCTTAATACTGCCCAGTAAAACTGCACCTTGTCGCCTATCGAAACCTTTTGCTTCTTTTTGAATGTGTATTCTCTGCCGTCGCAGATAACATATCCCTTTTCGGAAAGCGCATCAATATCTCTGTCAAACGGGCCTATATATGTGAAATAATCGGCACTCACGGAGCCGATTTCGGTTTGAGTTTCCTCAAAGTTTGATTTGTTTCTCTTCCATCTCTGCTCAATAACGGCAAAAAACGGCGTTGAGCGCCATTCTCCGTCTGCAAGATAAACGGTGTTTCCGCAAGCCTTTAAAATGCCTTTTATCTCGTTTCTTTTATTAATAACAATGTCCGTAAAACCGCTCCTTTCGCTTAGTTGTTATTGCTCGCCCGTGCAGATTTTTCTGCACGGGCGATGCTTTTGCGTAGGTTAAATTCCCATAAATGCGAATGCGCCGTCATTTATTAAGCCCGAAGCCGCTTCGTATGCTTTTTTGTATATTTCATCAGCCGATGAGCTTGCGGCACTCTGTGTTATCGAAACATCTCCTGCGCTGAAAGAGGTTATCTGCGCAGAGCCGTCGGAGCATTCGGAAATAAAGGTGTTTATAAAAGCCGCAGTAAAAAATAAAATGCGCTCATCATTTTCGTATTCACTGCTTTTGAGCATTTCAAAAACGGTTTTTATGCCGAAATCAATAATGCCCGAAAAGGCTTCAAGCTCCTCCTCGCTCTTTTTTGAAATCTGAATAAGATATTCAGAAACCTTGCTTTTGTCGGTCAAGCCGATACCTCCTCTCGGGAATTATTACGCTTCAAAATGAATTCCCTTAACGGCGCCGTTTGTTATTCTTGAAAAGCCTGCAATTGAGGTTATCGTTGCTCTTTCAAGCTGACGGTCAATAAGCTTGTCATATTCCGTAACAACATCGCCTGCCTGAATTTTTTCAAGCGCAAAGCGTTTGTCAAGCCCAACAACAAAATCGGGAAGAACCTCGCTTCTAACGATTTGGGCTCCGAGCGGGGTAATCATTTTGCCTGTGCCGTGGAAGGTTTGGCCTGCGTTTGAATCCTTAAATTCGCTCATATTCATCATCTGCATTATGTAAGCAGACGGAGCAATAATAGTTGAAAGTTCATACGGTTGAAGGCTGTTCCAAAGCTCAATGAAATGATTATATGTTAAAGCCGTTTCGCTTGTTGCTCTGAAATCGTCTTCGCTTTCAATAAGCGAAATAACTGCGTCGTCGAGCTGGCTCTTGGCAATGTATGCGCCGATCTGTTTGAGCATAACGGTGAATAAGTCGAGCTTTTGGAATTTAATTGCTTCATAGGAGGCAACAAGCATTCTGCCTCTCTTTTGAAGCTTTGTAAGTCTTTCCTTTGTTTTAACGGTTGTCTGCGGAATGAATGCACCCTCTGCAACCTGGCTCAGCTCTTTTTCGTCATTGCCCGGAATGCTTTCAACAGACCTGTAATCAAGCGAATCAATAACGGTTGTTGTTGCAACAATGCTTGAAAGAACATCGGATTCCTCAATACCCTGCTTAACTGCTCTTGAAACATATTCGGGGAAAAGCGCGGCTGAATCGGTAGTGTTAAAGAATTTCATAACGCTGTCTGAATTTTCTCCCGAAACCTTAATTCCGAAGCGCTTTAACTGTCGCTGATAGGCGTCAAGCCCTTCAAGCTCCGTTCCTATATAGTTTTCGGAGGGGTCAAGCTCTTCAAGAGAAGCCGTAAAGCCCTTTGATGTTGCATAAAGTCCTTTTTCAAGTTTAATGTTGTCAAATGCCATAGTGAATAATTCCTCCTTTTACATAATAAAGCCGATTTTTTTGTTAACCTTGTCGATTGAAACAATCAGGCAGGCTTTCTTTCCGCTTGCGGCGGCTTTAACTCCGCCGGAGCCGTCGGCAACAAGATAAGAGATGCCGTAGCTTGGGCTTGCGTCTGAGCACGGAAGCTCTGCGTAGCCGCTTACCTGAACTGTTGCAAGGTCGTTTCTGAGTGAGGTGCAAATTCCTGCGAATTCACTGCCTGAATTACAGTTTGTAACCTCTCCCTGTGTGTTGATGGTAACGGGATAGCCCTTGCTTGCCTGAAATGCTTTGAATGTAAGAATTTGCTCGTTAAAGCCCTTGTAACTTAATGACATTGTTTGTCCTCCTTAAATTCTGAATTGGCTGAAATCAGCCTTGTGTTTTGTGCTCGGTGCCTTTGCAAGCTGCGGAGCAGGTATGCTTTGAGATGCTGTTTTCTTTTCAAAGGCCGCTTTAAAGGCAAGAAGCTCCTTTGCGGTCATAACGGCAGTAACACCCGAAAAAATTTCAATATCCATTTCGGGCAATGCCTTTCTGCAAAGCGATAAAATTTCCTTTTCAAGAGATTTTTTGTAATCCTCTCCAAGCCTTGCGTTCTCTTTAAGACTGCCGATATAGTCAAAAAGCGTCTGCGCCTCCTGTGCGGAAAGAAGCGTTTCGCCCTCTTTAAGCTGCTTTTCAATGCTCTCAGCGTCGGTGCGGTGCGTGTTGCCGAATGCTTTTTCAACGCCTGCGTCGCGCTGTGCCGGAACCGCAACAAACGAAAATTCATAAGCGTCGGTAGCATTGTTTAAGGTTATAAAGCACATTTTTTCGTCATATTTTCTTCCTGCAATGTGGTTGCAGTATTCCTTTGCCTTGTCTGCACCGCAAACAGAGCAAATGCGCTCGTTAACTCGGCAGGAAACGGAAACCTCTTTTTTAATTCCTGCGTCAATCTCCTTGATAAGCGATTGATTTTCGTCTGTTCTGACCATATATGCCTTTGCTTTGAGCACATAGTAATCCTCTCCGTCAGCCGTTTTTCTGCCGTCCTCTTTTTCAACTCTTGTTTCAAAAATTCTTGCCGCCTGGTCGGTGGATTTCATTGAATGGTCGCGAATACCCGTTTTGCCGTTAAAAAGCCTTGCAAGCTCGTTAAGAGCGCTGACGGAGAATTTTTCATAATCTCTGTCTATGTCGTTACTGCAAAGAACCGCTTCAAAAACATAAAGCTCATCCTTTGCAAATTCCTTTCGGGTAAACTGTCTGATTTTTTCATAATCAGAATCGGTAGGGGAGTAGCCCTTGCTGATAAATCCGTCTGTCAATCGGAAACCTCCTTTAAAATACTGTCTGCCTGAGCGTTATAAAGACGCGCTCTTGCGTGCTCCGTTTCATCTTGAAGCAGAATTTCGTTCCAGGAAACCTTTATCGGTGTGTAAATGCCGTTTATCTGTGCGTATTTGTTTGCAATTTTTAAAAGAACGGGCGTTAATATCTTTCTGTATGCCCTCAGCTCTGTTGTGAACATATCAGCCTGCTGAACGCTCATTCGCTCCGTTGTGCTCCAAGATAAGCCGAGCATATAGGGCGGTATTCCCGTTTTTGCAACGATTTGTTCAAGAAGCTGGCGAACGGGTATTTCGCTTGATAAAACATTGTTGTCTGCCCCGATAACCTTAACGCTGACATCGCCCACGGCAACAAAATCCTTAACCGCGTCGGTGCAGCTCATCGCTTCCTGCCAAGCCCTGCCTATCTCCTGCGCCCTTTCTTTTGCAAGGCGTGCGTCGCTCATATCGCCGTTAGGCTTATATGTAACGGCATATCGCAGATTGCCCGCGTGCTTCCAGTTTTCGCCGATTGTGTTGTAAACAGTCAGCAAAATGTCGGAAATAAACGGCAAGCCGCTGAGCAGGCTCGTTCCGAGTATTTCTCCCGCTTTTGGATTAAGCGCGGAAAAAAGAATAAGCTCTTGATTTTCAATTTTAGTTCCCGAATTGTAAAATTCAATTCCAAGCCCGTTGGGTGCTCTTTTAACTTCAAGAGCTTCAAGCTCGCCGTTATAAAGCGCATAAAGCCCTCTGTCGTCTGCAATCATTTCGCCAACGGCGCTTCCGTAGGTTAAAAGCTGTGATAGATAGCAGGAAACAAATGCGCTTATGCCCGTTTGGTTTCCGCCAACGTTTATTTCATCAAAAAAAGCGTTTATTTGCCCGTCTGTTTTCTCGTTTCCCGTTTCAAACCTGAAATCGTTAACAAGCCTGATAATCTTTAAAACGGCGGAATCAATAATGGGAACGCTTTCTCGCAGGGAGGCGTATATTCTGCCGTTCATACCGAGCGGTGCGTAAGAGCTTAAAAGGCTGTAAGGGTGGCGGCTTTGTGCACTTGTTTGAACGGCGGCAACGCCTGCCTCCTCCTTTTTTGCCTTTTTGTTGCTGAATAAGCCCAAGTTTTCACTTCCTTTCCACTGCAAAGGTGTAGCCTGCGCCGCTCTCCTCGGCATATAAAACGGTTGCCGTAAAATATCGCAGGTCATCCATTGCGTGATCGTTTTCTTTGCGCGGCGCATCCTTTTTTATACCGTTATCCCAGCGGTAAACGGAAAATTCACGGATAATATCGGTGCAGCAGGGATAAAAGAATATCTCCTCGTTTTTAAGCGCGGAGCAAACAAGGTTTATGCCCTTTAAAACATCATTGTCTGCCTTTATAACCCTGTATTTTCCCTTGCGCTTAACAGTTTCGATAAAGCTTGCGGCAGAGGGGTCAATAACAAGTGCTTCAATTTTGCGATTTCCCGCAAGCCTGCAAAGCTCCTCGTAATATTCCTCGTCGGTAAGCTGAACTCCCGTGTCTCTGCTTGAATGGTAGTATTCGTCAATTCGATACCAGCCGTCCTCCGCCTTTCCCCACAGTCCCAGCGAAAAGGGATTAACGGTTCCGTAATCGCAGGATAAATAGTATAAGGAAAATGCGCCGTTGCTCTTTTTAATGTGCCGTTCCCCGTTAAACATCGGGTAAACAAGCCCGTCTGCCGCAACCCATCGCCCATCTATGAAGCGTTCGTAAAATGCTCCCGAATAAAGCTGCCTGTATCTGCTTTTCACCTGCTCGGAAAGAGATGGATTATCGTCCATTGTAAAATGAAGATAAAGCATATTTTTCTGCTCTTTTTTAAGTATCCATTCTCTGTAAAACCAATGAAAAGGATGCTCGGGGTTGCAGTTAAACCAGAATTTTGAATTTTCAAGAGAACACCTTGCAAGTGCCTGCTCAACGAAGGAGCGGGGCATAAGCGCAACCTCGTCAAGAAGCACTCCTCCCAGGGTCATACCCTGAATCAGAGATGCGGAGGATTCATCTCTTCCGCCGAAAAGGTAAAAGCGGTTTGTGCATCCTCCCTTTTCAATCTCTAAATAATTCCGGCTTATTTTGTAATCGCATTTGAAGCCAAGGGAAGTCAGCTGCGGTATCAGCGGCGTTATAACGTTTCGCCTCAGTGAAGCGATGGTTTTTCCGCAAACGGCAAAGGAGGTATCGCTGAAACAGTAAAACGCCCAGCTGATAAAGGAAATGCTCATACAAAGCGTTTTGCCCGAACGAACCGCTCCGTCGCAGATAATGCCGTTTTTATTGTGCGCAGGGCTTTGCGGACACCACCAGGTTAAAGCCGCGAGCTGTTTTTTTGAAAAGGGAACAAAGCTATTCATTCAAATCCTCTTCAAAAACAGATTTAACGCTTTTTGCGCTTTCCTCTAACGCCCTGTAAAAATTAAGAGGCTCTGCCGTTTGCTCCGAGTCAAGCGCGCTCAGCTTTTCAAGTGCCTTTATCCTGTCAAAAAACTTAATCTCCATTCCTCCGCCCTTGGGTCTCTTGATTTCGCTTATGTTGTAAAGATTAAGCTCAGGCAGTCTTTTTTCGATTTCCTCTTCGTCGGCAAAAAGAAGAAGCACCGCGTCCTGTATTTCTCCGAAAGCAAGGCGCTTTAAGCCTTCGCGCACCTCGTCCTTTGCCGTTTTCTTTTTTCTTCCCAAAGATTGTTCCTCCGATTACAATTGATAGAGGCTGTTGCAGTTGCGTCGGCCTCTTCATCCTTAAAGCCGAAAAACGCACCTTAATAGCGTGAAGCAACTATATTTTCAAAAAGTTTTCCAAAAAATTTTTTTCAATAGCCTAAAAAGGGCATAAAAAATCCCCGTGCAAAATGCACGGGGATAAGCCGTAGTATAAATGTATTAATATAATTTTCTCGGTGTGTATTTTGTATGCAAAATATGATGTGCCTTTTCACTGTTAGGACTGCCGAAGAACTCGTCATAAAGCGTTTTTATAACGGGCGAATCGTGTGAGCGTCTTAAATCAAGTGAAGCGTCCTCATCATAAAGTGCCTTTGCGCGAAGCTCTCTGATAGGAACGGAATTGCGCGTTGCGTCTTTTTGAATGGGCTGTCCGCCGCCGTTAATGCAACCGCCGGGGCAAGCCATAATCTCGATAAAGTGATATGGCGAGGTGCCGTTTTCAACCTGCTCGCAAAGCTTTCTTGCGTCTGCAAGTCCGCTTGCGGCGGCAACCTTGATTTCCATTCCGGCAACATTATATGTTGCTTCTCTAACACCGTTAATTCCTCTAACCTCGCCGAAATCAACAAGTGAAAATTCGCCGTCAAGAATATTAGCCGCAGTTCTTAATGCGGCCTCCATAACACCGCCCGTTGCGCCGAAGATAACGCCTGCGCCCGAAGCAACATCAAACGGAGAATCAAATTCCTCGTCGGGAAGCATATTAAAGTTGATTGCCGCACCGCTTATCATCTGCGCAAGCTCACGGGTTGTTAATGCAACATCAACATCTCCTGCCATTTCCTCGCGCGTGTGCTCAAATTTCTTTGCCGTGCAGGGAATAACGGAAACAACAAATAAATCCTCGGGATTAATATTGTTTTTCTCGCAGTAGTATGTTTTAAGAAGCGCACCGAACATCTGCTGAGGAGATTTGCAGGTTGAAAGATGAGCAAGCATATTCGGGAAATTGTGCTCTGCAAACTTAACCCAGCCGGGACAGCAGGAGGTAAACATAGGAAGCGGCTTGTGATATTTAATTCTGTTAACAAGCTCGTTTGCTTCTTCAAGAATAGTTAAATCGGCGGTAACATCCATATCAAATGCGGCGTCTGCGCCAAGCCTTCTTATTGCCGCAGGAAGCTTCTTTTCAACATTTGTTCCTATCGGCAGGTCAAATTCCTCGCCGAGCGTTGCGCGAATTGCAGGCGCGGTAAAGAAAACAACCTGTTTGCTTGGGTCTGCAATTGCCTCCCAAACGGCAGGTATTGCGCTCTTTTCATAAAGCGCACCAACGGGGCAGGCAACAACGCACTGACCGCAGCCAACACACGCTGTTTCCTGAAGCGGCATATCAAATGCACAGCCGATGGTTTTGTTGTGGCCTCTTCTTCTTGGGCCGATAACGCCTATTGTTTGATTTTTGCACGCCGCCGTGCAACGCATACAGTGAATACATTTATTGTTGTCTCTAACAAGATAAGAGGAGGAAAGGTCAACCTCTTGAAGAGTATCTGTGTCGGGGAAGCGGTCCTCGTCAACACCGTAGTCCTTGCAAAGCTTTTGAAGCTCGCATCTGCTTGAACGAACGCAGGAAAGGCATTTTTTGTGGTGCTCCGAAAGCAAAAGCTCAAGAGTTGTTTGCCTTGACTGGCGAACCTTCGGTGTGTTTGTCCAAACTTCAAGTCCCTCTTCAACGGGGTGAACGCAGGAGGCAACAAGGCTTCTTGCGCCCTTAACCTCAACAACGCAAACTCGGCACGCGCCGATGCAGTTTATATCTTTAAGATAGCAGAGAGAGGGAATGTCTATTCCGGCAAGCCTTGCCGCTTCAATAATAGTTGTGCCTTCTTCCGCCTGAACGGGAATACCGTTAATTTTAAGTGTAACCATATTTCGCTTCCCTCCTTATCTCTTTTCAATTGCGTCAAAGTGGCAGTTGCTCATACAAAGACCGCATTTAACGCATTTTTCCGAATCAATGGTGTGAGCCTCTCTAACCTTGCCCGATATTGCGCCAACGGGGCAGTTGCGTGCGCAAAGCGTACAGCCCTTGCACTTTGTTGGGTCAATGGTAAAGGAAAGAAGCGCGGTGCAAACATGAGCCGGGCATCTCTTTTCCTTGATATGTTCAAGATATTCGTCTCCGAATGCGTTGAGCGTAGACAAAATGGGATTTGCCGCAGTTTGTCCGAGCGCGCAAAGCGAGGAGTTCTTCATATGGTTTGAAAGCTCCTTGATTTTATCAAGGTCTTCAATGGTAGCCGTGCCTTCTGTTATTCTTGTTATGTATTCAAGAAGCTTCTTTGTTCCGATACGGCAGGGAGTGCATTTTCCGCAGCTCTCGTCAACGGTAAATTCAAGATAGAATTTGGAAATATCAACCATACAGGTGTCTTCATCAAGAATAATCATACCGCCCGAGCCCATCATAGAGCCGATTTCAATAAGGTTATCGTAATCAATCGGAACATCCATATAATCGGCACTTATGCAACCGCCTGAGGGGCCGCCCGTCTGCGCCGCCTTGAATTTTTTACCGTTTGGAACACCGCCGCCGATTTCCTCAACGATTTCGCGGATTGTTGTTCCCATAGGAACCTCAACGAGACCAACATTGTTTATTTTACCGCCGAGGGCGAAAACCTTTGTTCCCTTAGATTTTTCCGTTCCTATTGATGAATACCATTCTGAGCCCTTTAAAATGATGGGTGCAATGTTTGCGTAGGTTTCAACATTGTTTAAAATGGTGGGCTTATCGAAAAGACCCTTAATGGCAGGGAACGGGGGACGGGGACGAGGCTCGCCTCTGTTGCCCTCAATTGAGGTCATAAGCGCCGTTTCCTCTCCGCAAACAAATGCTCCTGCGCCGAGCCTTATTTCAATATCAAAATCAAAGTCTGTGCCTAAAATATTTTTACCGAGAAGTCCGTATTCCTTTGCCTGCTCAATTGCAACCTGAAGTCTGTGAACGGCAATCGGATATTCCGCACGAACATAAACATAGCCCTGATTAGAGCCGATGGTGTAGCCCGCAATAGCCATTGCTTCGATAACTGCGTGTGGGTCGCCTTCAAGCACGGAGCGGTCCATAAATGCACCGGGGTCGCCCTCGTCAGCGTTACAGCAAACATATTTAACATCGCTGTTCTGCGCCATGGCAAACGACCATTTTCTTCCCGTTGGGAAGCCTGCACCGCCTCTTCCTCTAAGACCGGCAGCAAGCAATTCGTCTATAACATCCTGCGGCTTCATAGATGTAAGCACCTTTGCGAGTGCCTGGTAAGCGTCAACCGCAATTGCTTCTTCAATGTTTTCAGGGTCTATAACACCGCAGTTGCGCAATGTTATACGCATTTGCTTCTTATAGAACGGCGTTTCGGAAAGCGGAATTGTTGAGCCGTCCGAATGAACTGTTTCCTCATAAAGATATTTGTTTATCGGCTTGCCGCCCTCTGCAAGATGACCCGAAACAATTTCGGGAATTTCCTTCGGTGTAACGCGGCTGTAAAATGAGCCCTCGGGATAAACAATCATAATCGGGCCGAGTGAGCATAAGCCGAAGCAGCCGGTGCGAACAACAAGAACATCTTTGATTCCCTGCGCTTCAAGCTCCTCGTTAAGCTTTTTAAGCACCTTTTTTGAGCCCGAAGAGGTGCAGCCTGTTCCTCCGCAAACAAGCACCTGCTTTCTGTAAGCAGTTTTTTTAGCAAGCTTTTTGCCCTCGGAGGCGATAACTCTGCGCACCTCAATAAGCTTTTCGTGCTTCTTTTTTATTTCATTTAACTGTTCAAGCGTCATTATTTCTGCTCCTCTCCGTCGTCGGTTTTTATGTAGCTTTCAAGAATGGCGTCAACCTTTTCTTCGGTAAGATTACCGTAAACCTCATCATCAATCATCATAACCGGAGCAAGTCCGCACGCGCCTATGCAACGGCAGGAATCAATGCTGAAAAGCCTGTCGGGCGTACATTCGCCGTTTTTAATGCCAAGGCGTTCTTCTATCTTTGCAAGAATTTTATCCGCGCCCTTAACATAGCAGGCAGTTCCGAGACAAACCGAAATTCTGTGCTTTCCCTTTGGAGTCAGGTTGAACTGGCTGTAAAAGGTTGCAACTCCGTAAACCTCGGAAATTGAAATATCAAGTGCCTGTGCGATTCTTTGCTGAACCTCATAGGGAAGATATCCGTAAATTCCCTGCGCCTCCTGCAAAACGGGCATAAGTCTGCCGGGAACATCCTTGTACTTTTCAAAAACCGCCTGCAAAGCCTCTCTTTGCTCGCGGGTTTCGTCAAATAATAAATTGTCCATATTTTACCCCCTCAAAATGATAGTTAGACATCTCATTTTAACATAAAATTATTTATAAATCTATACTTTTGTATAAAAAAATAAAAGAATAACGAAGATTTTTGTGAAATAACGATAAAAATCCAAAACGGTCAATTTTTTTCGACGATATTATGAGGAAAAAATATCCTTTAAATATTTATGTTATATTGACAACGCTTTTTAATAATATTAAAATATAGGTAATTTAAATGTAAGAAGAATCAAAGGAGATGCTTTTATGAATATAAATTCTCTTTATGAAGAGTGGCTTTCAAAGGCTTCGGCAGATCCCGATTTAAAGGCAGAGCTTGAAAGCATAAAAGGAAACGCAGAGGAAATATCGGATAGGTTTTACAGAAGCCTTGAATTCGGCACGGCAGGTTTAAGAGGCGTTATCGGCGCCGGCACAAACAGAATGAATGTTTACACCGTTTGCCGCGCAACGCAGGGACTTGCGGATTTTCTTAATGCTCATTTTGAAAATCCAAGCTGTGCTATCGGCTATGATTCAAGAATAAAAAGCGATTATTTTTCAATTGAATCGGCAAAAACTCTTGCCGCAAACGGAGTTAAGGTTTATCTTTTCAATGAGCTTCAACCAACTCCGTGCCTTTCCTATGCAATCAGAAAATTTAAAACCTCGGGCGGTATCATTTTAACCGCTTCTCATAATCCGGGTAAGTATAACGGCTATAAATGCTATGATTCAAACGGCTATCAAATGACTGATGATGAGGCAGAGGAAACCTACGGCTATATTCAAAAGGTTGATTATTTCACGGGTATAAAATCAATGGACTTCGATGAAGCTGTTGAAAAGGGACTTATTGAGTATATGGGCGAGGAGGTTATCGAAAGCTTTCTTGATGAGGTTGAAAAGCAGTGCATAAATAAAAAAGCCTGTGCCGAGGCGGATTTAAAGGTTATTTATACTCCGCTTAACGGAACGGGAAATAAGCCTGTAAGAAAAATTTTGAGCAGAATAGGCATTAAAAATGTTTATGTTGTTCCTCAGCAGGAGCTTCCGGACGGTAATTTCCCAACCTGCCCGTTCCCGAATCCCGAAATTAAGCAGGCGTTTGAATGTGCGCTTGAAATGACAAAGGATATCAAAGCAGATATTCTTCTTGCAACAGACCCTGATTGCGACAGAGTGGGAATAGCGGTTCCGGGAGCAAACGGCGAATATGTTTTAATGAGCGGAAACGAAGTTGGAGCAATGCTTCTTAATTATCTTCTTTCTCAAAAGAAGGCAAACGGCTCTCTTTCGGCAAATTCCGTTGCCGTTAAATCCTTTGTTTCAACAGACCTTGCAGAAGCAATTGCAAAAAAATATAATTGCACCTTTAAAAACCTTTTAACAGGCTTTAAGTATATCGGCGAGCTTATCACAAATCTTGAAAAAGAGGGCAGAGCAGATGATTTTGTTATGGGCTTTGAGGAGTCCTACGGTTATCTTGCAGGCACCCACGCAAGAGATAAGGACGCGGTAGTCGGCTCAATGCTTATCTGCGAAATGGCGGCTTATTATAAAATGCAGGGCAAAACGCTTGTTGATGTTATGAATGATATTTATGATGAGTTCGGCTATTATTGCAATCAGGTTAAGAGCTATCAGTTTGAGGGCGAAGCAGGAATGGCAAGGATGGATAAAATTATGACCTCTTTGCGCGAAAATCCGCCCAAGGAGCTTGCAGGCGAAAGGGTTGTTTATATCGGCGATTACAAAAAGAGCGTTGCCTATAATCTTGATGATGCAACAGAAAGCAAAATTGATTTGCCCAAATCAAATGTTCTTGCTTATAAAACCGATAAGGGCAACGGAATAATCGTTCGTCCAAGCGGAACAGAACCGAAAATCAAGGCGTATATAACGGCTATCGGAAGCAGTAAAGCGGCTTCGCAGGAGCTTGCCGAAAGGCTGACCGAACAGGCTGATGCGTTTATGGAGGTTTAAGGATGTATAACAGAACTTGGGTTAAGGTAACGGCTATCGTGCTTGCTGTTTTAATGGCGGGAAGCGGCCTCGGAGTAGGCCTTTGGGCTATATTTCAATAAATAAAAACAGCTCCGCAGAGGTTTAAGGCTTTCTGCGGAGCATTATTTTTATTCTTAAATTCGTGAATATTATTGCACACTTAAAAATTATTGAGTATAATAAAGCTATCTTGATTGGCAGGTGAAATTATGTTTGCAAAGGCAAAAAGCCTCGGAGTTTTCGGAATGGAGGCTTTCAGCGTTGTTATTGAGGCGGATTTAAGCAAGGGCTTGCCCCGGTTTGATATTGTCGGTCTGCCCGATGCGGCAGTTAAGGAAAGCAGGGAAAGAGTTAGGGCAAGTATAAAAAACTGCTCTTATGATTATCCCGTTTCGCGTATAACGGTTAATATTGCTCCTGCCGATATCAAAAAAGAGGGCTCTGTTTATGATTTGCCCATCCTTATTGCCGTGTTAAAGGCTTCCTCGCAGATTGCAGGGGATTTAGAAAATTATGCCTTCGTCGGTGAGCTTTCGCTGGACGGAGAAATAAGAAGGTGCAACGGTGTTTTGCCTATGCTTTTAAAGGCGAAGGAGGAGGGAATACCCGCCGCCTTTGTTCCGTTTGATAACAAAACGGAGGCAAGCGTTGTTAACGGAATTGATGTTTTCCCCGTTAAGCATATAAAAGAGGTTATAAAGCATTTAAGCGGCGAGGAGCTTATTGAGCCGTGCTACACTCCTGCACAGCTTCTTGAAACAGAAAATGAAACGCTTGATTTTGCAGATGTTAAGGGGCAGGAGGATGCAAAATATGCCCTTGAAATTGCGGCGGCAGGCGGCCACAATTGCATAATGGTCGGCCCTCCCGGAACAGGAAAGTCTATGCTTGCAAAAAGGCTTCCGTCAATTTTGCCGGAGATGAGCTTTGAAGAGGAGCTTGAAACAACAAAAATTTATTCAATAGCGGGCGAGCTTCCCGATAATGTTCAGCTTATAACGAAGCGACCGTTTCGAAGTCCGCACCACACGGTTTCAGCAGCAGGCTTAACGGGCGGCGGAGCAAACCTGCGCCCCGGCGAAATCAGCCTTGCGCACAACGGCGTTATGTTTATGGATGAATTTCCCGAGTTTGACAGACGCTCAAAGGAATCACTCCGCCAGCCGCTTGAGGACGGAAAAATAACAATATCGCGCAGTAACGGCACCGTTTCATATCCGTCAAATTTAATGATTGTTGCGGCAATGAATCCCTGCCCGTGCGGTTATTACGGTCATCCGTCAAGGGAATGTACCTGCACGGATGCCGCTAAAAAGAGATACCGTGATAAAATCAGCGGTCCTATTTTAGACAGAATTGATATACATATTGAGGTTGAGCCTGTTGAATATGACCGTCTTGCTTCAAGGGAAAAGGAGGAATCCTCTGCGCAGATAAGGGAAAGAGTTAATAAGGCCCGTGAAATTCAGCGCAAAAGATTTGAGGGAACGGGCGTAACCTGCAATGCAAAAATGAGCCCTGCAATGACAAAGGAATATTGCATTCTGTCCGACGAGGCTTCCGATTTGCTTCGTATGAGCTTTGAAAGGCTTGGACTTTCAGCCCGTGCCTATGATAAAATTTTAAGAATTTCAAGAACAATTGCCGATTTAGACGGCTGTGAAAATATAGAAACGCGCCATGTTGCAAGGGCTATTCAGTACAGAAGCCTTGATCGAAAATATTGGCAGTCGGAGGTATAGCAATGAACGAACGAATTAAAAAAACAATGGAAAACCTTGAAAAAAACAATATGAAAGCGTTTTTTGTCGAAACAAAGGAGGAGGTTGTTCCTCTTATTAAAACGCTTGTTCCCGAGGGCAGCTCGGTTGCAAACGGCGGAAGCGAAACGCTTAAACAAACGGGAGTTATCTCTCTGCTTGAAAGCGGAATTTATGATTTTATAGACAGAAGAGGGCTTGACGGCGAGGAGGTTAGGCAGTGCTATATAAAATCCTTCGGTAGCGACGCGTTCTTCTGCTCCTCAAATGCCATAACGGAAAACGGCGAGCTTTATAATGTTGACGGCAATTCAAACAGAGTTGCCTGCATAGTTTACGGTCCCCGTCAGGTTATCATTGTTGCAGGTGTAAATAAAATTGTTTCCGATATAAACGAGGCAATTGAAAGAGTAAAAACAACTGCCGCTCCGCCGAACACACAAAGGCTCTCCTGCAAAACTCCCTGCGCGGTAACAGGTCATTGCATAAGCCTTGACGGCGAAAATCCTTTGATGTGCGACGGCTGTGAAAGCCCGCAGAGAATATGCTGTAATTTTGTTGTCAGCGCAAAGCAAAGGCATAAGGACAGAATAAAGGTTATTCTCGTAAACGAAAATCTCGGATATTAAAAAACAAAAGGGTTCGGATAAGAAAAACTTATCCGAACCTTTTTTGGGGTACTCTTATTAAATTATTCCTCTGTGCCGTAATCGAAAACGCACGCCTCGGGATATCCGAAATATTCCGTAACAAGCGGAGTAAGCGTGTCGCCGTCGCCGTAATCGGGTGAAAGCATTTCCTTAACAGCCTCGTTAAAGGTTTCCGAAAAATCGTTAGACCTTGCAAAAGCAAAGCCGTATTCAACCGTGTCAAGAGCGCCGTTTAAAACGGTGTATGCGCTTGCGCCTTCAAGCGGACGGAAGCTGAAATCATCAATAACCGCCGCGTCAATTTCTCCTGCGTCAAGAGCGGCAAGAAGCTCCTCGGCGGAATTATAAGCCGTAACAGATGCAAGGGAATTCTTTATGGTTGCCTGCTTATCAAGTGCATCCGAGCAAAGCTGAGAATAAACACCAACGCGTGCGCCCTGAATGTTATTGTATGCCGTAATTGAACTGCCTGAGGGAACAACGGTTATGATATTGTTTTCAATAATGTTTTCGCTCCAAACATAGTCCTCATTAACGGTGCCTGTGTTTTTGTGCATTGCGCCGCAAAGCATAACAGCCTTGTATTCATTGCCGTCTGCGTCTGTGTATGCGCCGTTTTCGTCAAGCTCATAATCGGCATCAACCTTAACGAATTTATAGTTTTTGTATTCGCCCTTGATTGAATCAAATATGCTTTCAACAAGCTTTGCCTCAAAGCCGTCAAGCTCGCCGTTTGCATTAGTGTAAAGGAACGGCTCACACTCCTCGGTGTAGGCAATAAGCATTGTGTCTTCGGTTATCTCCTCAGCAATGCCGCTTTTCTGCGAACAGCCTGTAAAAAGAGCACCGATAAGTAAAACCGCAAGAAGCACGGATAATATTTTTTTAGTTTTTTTCAATGTAAAAATCCTCCTCAAAGAAGTTTAGAACACTATAATTTTAAATCATCTTAATAATAAAGTCAATATATAAACTTTTCTTTGTCTGTTTATTTGACAAATGAATAATTAAGTATTAGAATATTTCAATAATAAATATATAAGAGGGCGGTATTATGCTAACGCTTGACAGAGTATATAAAGCGTCAAGAGTATTAAAGGATGTTATAAGAGAAACGGATATGATTCTTGCTCCCAATATCAGAAAGGGAACAAATATCTATCTTAAAACGGAAAATCTTCAGGTAACGGGTTCGTTTAAGGTTAGGGGCTCATATTTCAAAATAAGCCAGCTTTCCGAGGAGGAAAGGGAAAAGGGCGTTATTGCCTGCTCGGCAGGAAATCACGCGCAGGGCGTTGCGCTTGCCGCAACAAGAAGCGGGATAAAAAGTATCATCTGCCTGCCTGACGGTGCACCCATCTCAAAGGTTGAGGCAACAAAGCGCTACGGCGCAGAGGTTTGTATGGTTAAGGGCGTTTATGATGACGCTTATAAAAAAGCCATTGAGCTTCGCGATGAAAACGGCTATTGCTTTATTCATCCGTTTGATGATCCCGATGTTATTGCAGGTCAGGGAACAATCGGTCTTGAAATTATGGAGCAGCTTCCGAATGTTGATGCAGTTATTGTGCCTATCGGCGGAGGCGGTCTTATTTCGGGCGTTGCCTACACAATAAAGCAGATTAATCCAAACTGTAAGGTGTACGGCGTTCAGGCGCAGGGTGCTCCGAGTATGGAAAACTCAATTAATGACGGGCAGATTGAAACGCTCCCCAAGGTGCAGACTATTGCAGACGGTATTGCGGTTAAAACTCCGGGAAATCTTACATACGATTTGGTTAAGGAATATGTTGACGGAATTGTAACCGTTTCCGATGATGAAATCGCTCTTGCAATTTTAACGCTTCTTGAACAGCAAAAGCTTATTGCAGAGGGTGCAGGCGCGGTTCCTGTTGCCGCAGTTCTTGCAGGAAAAATTCCGGATATAGACGACAAAAATATCTGTTGTCTCGTTTCGGGCGGTAATGTTGATGTAACCGTTCTTTCAAGGGTTATTGAAAGAGGACTTAAAATGAGCGGCAGAACGGCGAATATAACAATCGCTCTTTCAGACAGACCCGGTCAGCTTGCCGAGGTTTCGGATATTATTGCAAAAACGGGCGCGAATGTAACAAGTATTAATTATGACAGCACAGACCTTGATATGAACATAACGGATTGCTATCTTCGTATTGATGTTGAAACAAGAGATTTTGCCCATATAGTTGCAATCAAATCGGCTCTGCGCGAAGCAGGCTTCGAGGTTTGCGATAAATAATTTTATGAAAGGTTGATATATTATGGAATATGTTGCAACAAAAAATGCTCCGGGCGCAATAGGCCCATACAGTCAGGCGGTTAAGGCAGGCGGCTTTCTTTTCACAAGCGGTCAGATTGCCATAAACCCGAAAACAAACACCGTTGAGGCAAAAACAATTGCCGAGCAAGCAACGCAGGTTTGCGAAAATCTTAAAGCAGTCTGCGAGGCGGCGGGAACAGGTCTTGATAAGGCGGTTAAAACAGTTTGCTTCCTTGCCGACATTGCGGATTTTGCAGAGTTTAATGAGGTTTACGGAAAATACTTTACTTCAAAGCCTGCAAGAAGCTGTGTTGCAGTTAAGGATTTGCCAAAGGGCGTTCTCTGCGAGGTAGAGGTTATCGCAGAGCTTTAATTCTTTAAATATTTAAAAAAGGCACCGTAAAAGCGTATGCTTCTGCGGTGCCTTTTGCTTTGCAATTTTTTGATTAAATTAATCAGCCGAAATGCTTGAAATCGGAACAAACACTCCGTCTGCTTCGCCGCTTACGGTAACGGTAACATTGTCGCCGTTTTCGATAAGAAGCGCTTCCATGCAGTCGGAAACTGCAATATAGTAATATGTTGAGTTAATCTCAAAATAGTAATATGTGTTGCCGTTATTAACGGAGGTCTTGATTGAGGAAACCGTTCCCGAAACAGTATCTCCGCTTGTTGCCGTGTTGCTTGGTGTTTCATTGCTTTGAGGAGGTGTAGCATTGTCGGGCTTATCCTCTTCGCCGCCTACAAGATATTCGTCAACATCAACATCATTGTCAACAACGCCCTTATCCATAAGCGCCTCAATGTAGTTCTCAACAGCCGCGTTAAGTGCCTTTTCGTCGCTCTTTTCGTTGTCAAGAAGACCTGTGCCTACTATCGTTTTATCGGCAAGGCTAACAAGCGCATAGCCCTTAACGGTGTTACTGTCGCCGTATAGGCTCATAAAGTAGGTTGGCTGACCCTCAATGTTAAGCAAAATCGGGAAGGTTGCTCTGTACATATAGTTTTGAACAGCGTCTTCCGCAGAGGATTGAGCCGCCGCTTCGATTGCACCGCCGTTTTGATAATATCTTGTTTCCTTCGTTCTCTGGTTGCAAAGGATAAATCCAAAGTTTGAGGAGTCTGCCTCTGATGAGGTTACACCCGTGTAAACCCAAACATCGTCTGCCATGGCAACATAGCCGAAGCCCTGCGAGGTAAGGTTAACATCGTTTTGGAAAATAAGTGAGTTCCAGAAGCCGTTTTTGAGCTTTCCGTAATAATTGTATTGCTGAATAACAAGGTTTTCCGAGAACGCAACATCAATCCACGCAAGGTCGCTGTTGTTGCGAACATCGTCAATTGAATAATATTGACTTTCGCCTGTTAATGCGTCTGTTAAAATAATTCCCTTAACATCTGTTCCGCCGAAAAGACCTATTGTTTTGTCAAGCACGGGAGTAATCCAGTAGGGTCTGCCGTCGTCGGTTATCTCAAAATTAGGCGTGTCAAGCAGCTCGGTGGGATACTGAAAACGCAAATGGCGGACAAGCTTTTCGTTGAAAAGCTCCGTCGGGCTGTATTTTATTCCGCTTCCGAATTTCTCGTTGCAGTTAACAACAGTAACCTTTTGAGAAATAAGGTCAATAATCATATAGGCGGGCAAGCCCTCCTTTGTGTTGTTAAACCATTTAAACACATCTGCATATTCAAGATATGCAACTCTGACGGGGCGGTTGTTGTAGTTAATCATTGTTGTTGTGTTTGAAACAACATATTGGCTCTTGTATTCCGCAAGTGAGCCAAGCTGCTGGTCGGCAAGAGTAAGCGCTCTCGATTCGTCAATTCTCGGAACGGTGTCTATGCCGATTTCGTCAAAGTCTGTTTCAAAATCACTGTTTGTAACGGTCATAAGCTCACTGTAAGAGCCTGCTCTGAAAATTGTTGCTCCGCAAAGCCAGCCGATTGCCATTATAACGATTATCGCAATAACAATAATAATCGGCACAAGCGATTTTTTCTTTATGTATTCTTTTCTTTCAATCCTTTTGTTTGCCTTGCAAAAAAGCGCAAAGAACGCCATAAACAAAACAATAAGCAGTATCACAAAGGAATAAAACTGACTGTCATGAAAATTCAGCGCCGGAAGCATCATATAATATGCAATTCCTCCGCCGATAATTGTTAAAATTGCGCTTAAAATCAGCCTAAGCCAAACCCTCGGAGGAGCGGCAACAACCTCAACCTCATTTGATTTGCCCCAGCTGAATTTTGATTTGAAGTCGCTGATAACTTCATCGGCATCAAAATCCATATTAGGCATTTTTTCGCTCATAGTTAATCTCCTATTCATAAAATATAGTATTTTAATAATATCATAACCAGCCGCATTATTCAACTTAAAAATATTTACCGAATTGTTAATAAAACCCGCATTTGAAACTTTTCAAAGTTTATCGGTCTTTTTTTTGTCCGATTATTTTGCCGAATTTTCACTTGGCGCATTGTTTCTGCACCCTCTTTCTCCTGCGTAGCCGTCAAAATAGGCTCATAGTGCAAGAATTGATTTCAAAAGCACTCATTTCAAACCATATTTTTCAGCAAAAATGCTTTGCCTCTGTAATCGCTGTCAAGCTCGCTTCCGAAGGAATCGGCAATATTCCAACTGTTCAAATATTTATCTATCGGAGGATTTGCACCGTTTTTGAAGGTGTGAATAATCAGCAAGGCTTTATTATCATACTCTCTCAAAACAGCCTGATAGCCTGTTGGGTTGTTATAATCCCTTGCGGTGCTTTCAATAATTGTTGTTTTGCCGTTTTTAATTATATCCTTGATTTTGTCGTAAAAAGTAATAGCATCAATTACATTATTCCAATACTCATCCTTCAAATCAAAAATCTCTCCGCTGAGGCATAGCCTGCCGAGAAAGCCTGCGGTTAAGCTGTAATTGATTCTGTGAATATCGTCTTTTTCTCTTAATACTGCCCAAATTTGACTCTGCTCGGGGCGAATCAATCTTTGAACATTTGCGGCAATCAACGGAATACTTAAGCACTCGTGGGCATCGGAAAAGCTTGCCTGAGAAACAAGCTCCATCATTGACGGCTCCAATCTATGACCACCGCTTGAACAGCCTTCAATAACTAAATCGGGTAGCTCGTCACTAATCCTTTTGAAGAATTTTTGCGTCCCTAAAACTGTTTGCCTCAGTCCTTCTCCAAGGCTTTCTGCTCCGTCGCAGCCAACACCGATAGAATCGTTATAATCTATTTTTATGTAGCCGAAGCCGTTGTCGCGAAGAAAATCAATAACCTTTTCGGTTAAATAATCAATGCTCCATCTATCTCTCATATCCAGAAAACGCTGACCGTCAACCGAAACGGGTACGCCATCCCTTTTCAGCAGATGCTCCGTTTTGTTATATACATCTGAAAGCCAAGCAACCTTTTCAAATTCAAACCAAATTCCGGGAATTAATCCGTAGGATTTAATCAAATCGCAAACCTCTTTAATTCCGTTGGGGAAAAGCTCCTTGCTTTCGTTCCAATCACCGATTGTTGCCCACCAATCCTCTTCGGGCTTTTTGTACCAGCCACTGTCAATTACAAGATATTTTATTCCGCTGCCACTGATTTTCTTTGCAATTTTCTCAATATTTTCTTTTGTAGGATTGCCCCAGGTTGTGCAATATTCGTTGAATATTACAGGCATATCCTTATCAACATTTGAAATTCTCGGATTTTGTGCTTTAACAAGCCTGTCGCAAACATCATTAAGCGAATTGCCAAACGCAACAACAGCCTTTGGCGAAGTAAAGCTATCTCCTGCCTTAACTGTTTTGCACCAATGACCGTAATCAAAATCTGCAAGTCCTCCCGAAAGAGTTAATGGGTCCCTGTTCCTGAAAAGCTCAATTTGCCAGCTTGACGCACAATATAGTTGAATGCCGATAAATTCCTTTGTCTTTGAATTTTCAAGAGCAATAAACGGGAACCATTTGCGAACAGGCATTGAGCCAATCTGTCCGAACTTTTCAATTCTTGTTCCGTGGCCGCTCCAAGATCTCTCCATATTTATATCAACTAAGCTTTGAGTTAACAGCTTGCCCTCTGCACTCCAAAAGGAGGTTGCTCTGTGAATAATATCGGCATCAATATTTTCAATACAAAAAGATGCTAACATATCAAGCGTCAAATCGTGATTTGATGTGTTTTCAAACACGGTATAACATTCATAAGCATCATCTCTTTTAATGTGATATGCCGTTATCCTATATTCCTCTGCCTCAAAAACAGTTTTGTCATTTTCCTCAAATGTTTTTTTACATCTACGGACACTTTGGCTGTTTGCCATTGATAAACCGTTTGTGAAATGACCGTTGAAATCATCGCCACGAAGCTTTATCTGAAATCCAAAATTCATATTTTTTCTCCAATATATTTATAGTTACAGTATAATATTTCCAAAAAGCTAAATCAACTAGGCAGTGCGATTTTATATGACGTTTTTCTTTACAGAATGTCATCTGCGTGGTAAACTGTAATCGATGATGAAATGATAGATTTTTAATGGAACGGATACGAATTTAAAATAGTTCAGTATGGAGAATAAATTTTCAAGATACACTTACTAAATGAAATTTAGGAGGAAGTAAAATGAAAAAGGAACAGTATTTAATTCAAATTGATGAGGTTATCGCAAAAGGAAAATATAAGGATAATTGGCAGTCCTTATCCCATCACAAAACACCCGATTGGTTTACCTACGGAAAATTCGGCATTTTCATTCATTGGGGTGTTTACAGCGTACCTGCCTTCGGCAACGAATGGTATGCAAGAGCGATGTATGACAAAAACCACAGAGAATTTGAGCACCATATAAAGACCTACGGCACACAGGATAAATTCGGCTATAAGGATTTTATCCCGATGTTTAAGGCTGAAAAATTCAGCGCAACAGAATGGGCAGAGCTTTTCAAAAAATCGGGTGCAAAATATGTTATGCCTGTTTGCGAGCATCACGACGGCTTCGCTATGTATGACACAGAGTTTAACCGTTGGAACGCGAAGGATATGGGACCCTGTCGAGATGTAGCAGGCGAGCTTAAAAAGGCCTGTGATGATAACGGCTTAACCTTTTGTGCCTCAACTCACAGAGCAGAGCACTATTTCTTTATGAATATGGGCAGAACCTTTGACAGCGATGTGAATGATGAAGAATATGCAGATTTCTACGGCCCTGCATTTTACTGTCCCGAATTTGACTCGGGCACAATTCACAAAACAACTGCCGATACATATACACGAGGTGCAAGCAAGGAATATCTTGAAGATTGGCTTGTTCGCACCTGTGAGCTAATAGACAAATATCAGCCTCAAATTATGTATTTTGACTGGTGGATACACAACCACTCCTTTAAGCCCTATCTTAAA
>JALEZT010000180.1 GCA_022772725.1 Eubacterium sp. | reverse complement strand
GAAAAGGAATGGCGTTTCCGTCCTAAAAATCTTCCTGCCGCAGGTGCTCTTTTGAGCAGCTCCGATGTAGGTGAGCAGCTAACCTTTTAGGGTAACTATATTAATCCGAACCCGTCAATATGTAAAAATGCCGTTTTTTCAAACGGCAGACGGTAATGCAAACGCTTATCAATTACCGTCAAATATATTATTTTATTTAACGCAAAGTTAATTCAAGTCAATTAATACCAAAAAAACACTTGCAATAAAATCAAGGTTGTGATATAATCCATTAGTATTAATTATCTATGGAGGATTTATCAATGCTTTGGTATCATTATGTTTTCGGTGCAGTTTTAATACTTTTATCTATCATTATTATTGCAGTTGTTTTATTGCAGGAGGGCCGCTCTCAAAACCTTTCGGGTGCTATCGCAGGCGGTGCAGACACATTTTTAGGTAAATCAAAGGGACGCACAATCGAAGGCAAGCTTGAAAAAATAACAAAATGGCTTATCGTTGCTTTCTTTGTTATTGTTCTTGCCGCATTCCTTATCTTCCTGTTCCTTGGCTGAGAATTAGTGTAATAACCTTGCGTTATGCAAGGTTATTTTTTTTGGAGAAGCAATGGATTATGTAATATTCGATTTTGAATGGAATAATGCTTATGACTATAAATCCCGAAAGGGAATAAATGAAATTATAGAAATAGGCGCCGTTAAGCTTGATAGAAATCTTAATGTTACCGACACGTTCAAGCAGCTGATAAAGCCTAAAATTTCAAGAAAGCTTTCAAAAAGATTTGTTGATTTAACAAGCATAACTCCCGAAGAGGTTTGCGAATACGGTATTGATTTTAAAGAGGCTTTCAAGGATTTTGCAAGGTGGAGCGGCTCGGGCGATGTTCTTTTTATGAGCTGGTCAAACAGTGATTTATATGTTCTTGTTTCTAATTATTTAAGATTTTTTTCAACAACTGATATTCCTTTTATCCGTAAATATATGGATGTTCAAAAATACTGCCAGAATATGATGAAGCTTTCATCGGCGGAGCAAATCAGCCTGTCAAATTGCGCAGAAATGCTTGAAATTAATGTTGATAAGGAAAATCTTCACAGAGCACTTGAAGATTGCTTTGTTGCGAGTGAATGCTTTAAGAAGCTCTTTGATAAAAATAAAATTAAAGAGTTATACAGTGATTGTGATACCCACTTTTTCGCAAGGCTTGCGTTTAAGCCGTATTGCATAACTCAGCCTGTAACAACGCATTATAATCTTTATAAGGATAGCTTTATATGTCCTGCCTGCAATTGTGAGATGAAAAGGGTCAGTCAGGATGAGCTTGTAAATAATTCCTTTAAGTTTGTTTGCTCCTGCAAAAAATGCTCTTCAAAGTTTTGGACATTCGTCAGAGTCAAAAAAACTTATGATGATGTTATCGTTTCAAAGCGTTTTGTTAAGATGAATAAGGCAAGGGCAAAAAATTATTAACAAAATTGCTCTTTATTTAATAATGTGTTTATAGTATAATAATTAAAATTTACTTGTTTGGGAGGTATGAACATGGCAAATGAATACGATGATTTATTGCAATCCTTTATGAATAATTCTGCCAAGGTTTATAACGAGGACAAGAAAAATCTTGATAAAGAAACACTTAGCAAGCCAACGGCTTATTCGCAGGAAGGTGCTTCCGACAAAAATGTGCAGAGAAACGCAAGAAAAAGAAGAAAAAGCTCTGCCGATAAAGGCGGTAAAAAGCCGAAAAAAACCGCTCCCGCTTCGCTTCCTTTAAGAATACTTCTCGGTATTCTTTTGGTGTGTGTTGTTGTGGGTGTTGTTTGCATATCCGTTATTTCGATTTACGGATACAGTGTTGTTCACGGCGACCCTGTTTTCAATCTTACCGAGGAAAAGTATTCGCAAAACCAAACCTCCTTTATTTACGGATACGATAAAGACGGAAACGAGGTTGAAATAACAAGGCTTCACGGAGAGGAAAACCGTATTTGGGTTGACCTTGACAATATGAGCGAATATCTGCCAAACGCCTTTATTGCAACAGAGGACCAAAGGTTTTTGAAGCACAGCGGCGTTGACTGGATAAGAACTATCGGCGTTATAGTCAAGCCGAGCAATAAGGGTCAGGGCGGTTCAACAATAACTCAACAGTTGATTAAAAACCTTACCGATGAAGACGATGTAACCATTGTCAGAAAATTTAATGAAATTCTTTCAGCACTTAATCTTGAAAAGAATTATGATAAAAACGAGATTATAGAGGCTTATCTTAACACAATCTTTCTTTCCGAGGGCTGCTACGGTGTTAAAACCGCCGCAGAGAAATATTTCGGAAAGGATGTTTCTGATTTAAATGTTGCCGAATGTGCCTGCATTGCGGCGATAACGCAGTATCCAAGCCGATATAATCCCTTGCGTAATCCCGAAAAAAACAGACAAAGGCAGCTTTGGATTTTAGAGCAAATGCTCCAACAGGGCTATATTACCGAGCAGGAATATAACGATGCGGTTGCTTATGAAATGGTTTTCACAAACAGTGAGAATTATCAAGGAAGTCAGATAACCGATTCCAAGGAAGGCGCAAACGAAAATAAGATTGATTCATATTATGTTGATTATGTTATAAAAACCGTTATTGATGACCTTCAAAAAATGGGCTACACCAAAAAGAAAGCAAGAGCGCTTCTTTACGGCGGAGGATTGAAAATATATACCGCCGTTGATTTTGAGGTTCAGGAGGCAATGGAGGATGTTTACGAAAACTACCGAAAAATGCCCGATGAAACCGTTCAGGGTGCAATGGTTGTTATGAACTATGAGGGCAGAGTTCTCGGACTTGTCGGCGGAACAGGAAAATATTCCGGCGACCTTGAGCTCAACAGAGCATTCCAATCGGAGCGTCAGCCCGGTTCAACCATTAAGCCTATTTCGGTTTACGGTCCTGCCTTTGAAAAGAGCTTGCAGGACGATAGCTGTGATATTTACTGGTCTACCTTAACACCCGATAAGCCCTTGAAAAAGGTTAAGGATAAATGGTGGCCGACTAACGAGGGCGGCTCATTTTCAAGTAAAGAGGTAACCGTTCAGCACGGTCTTTCAAAATCACTTAACACAATTTCCGCAAGAACGCTTGATAAAATCGGCGTTGATTATTCATTTGAATATATTACCGAAAAATTCCACATTTCAACGCTTGATAGTATAAATGACTGCGACTATGCACCTCTTGCAACAGGCTCGCTTACTCACGGCGTTACAGTTCTTGAAATGACTGCCGCTTATGCTGCATTCGGAAACGGCGGAGAGTATTACAAGCCATATTGCTATTATAAAATTGAGGATAGCCTCGGTAATGTTCTTATTCAAACAGACGCGCAGTCAACAAAGGAACAGGCACTTTCCGAAAGCACAGGCTGGCTTATGAATAAGCTTCTTCAAACGGTTATGACCTCGGGAACAGGTACCTCCTATAAAATTTCCGGTGTTGAATGCTTCGGTAAAACAGGTACTACAACCGCGTCAAAGGACAGATGGTTTGTAGGCGGAACACCCGAATATGTTGCGGCGGTTTGGTATGGCTACGATATGCCGAAGGAAATTGTTTACCGTCTTTCTCCAAACCCGTCGGGTACTATTTGGAAAACGGTTATGACAAATATTTATGACGAAAAGGGCGTTAATCAAAAAACCTTCCCCGAATATGACGGAATAGTTAAAAAGGCTTACGACCCGTCAAACGGTCTTCTTGCCAACTATTCAAGCGGAGTTTACGGCTGGTACGATAAAAAGAATATGCCTTCATATTCATCAAATTCCGGTAATGCTACACGATCGGAGGATGAAGAGAAAATAACAAAGGCTTCAACCTTAGATACTCAAACTCAGTCAACCGAGCAAACTACCGCTTCGTCTTCCGCGGAATAGAAATTTATTTCATCAAAATTAATAACGGCATCATAATTTATGGTGCCGTTATATGTTGTTTTATTAAACGGTAAAATTATGGTTATTATGTCTGTTGATTACGGCGATGTCAGAACAGGTGTTGCCGTATGTGATAAAAAGGAAATACTTGCTTCTCCCAATTGCGTTATTAAGGAAACCTATATGCCGAAGCTTGCACAAAGGCTTTCTGCGCTTGCAGTTGAATTAGAGGCAGAAAAAATTATTATCGGACTTCCGCGAAATATGGACGGAAGCTACGGTTACAGATGCGATGAGTGTAAGGCGCTCGGCGAGGAGCTTTCAGGCCTTGTGTCAATTCCCATTGAATATCAGGACGAACGGCTCACAACCGTTATTGCACACGGCTATTTATCCGACAACAATGTCAGAGGTAAAAAGCGCAAGGAAACCGTTGACGCTGTTTCCGCCTCAATAATATTACAGTCTTATTTAGATAAGAATAAATAAGCTTTTTGCGCCGTAAAATTTTACGGTGATTGTTTGGAGCTTTCTGTAAATTCAACTAAAATAAGAATTGATTTTTCATTTATTCTTATTCTTTGCTTGGCAGTTTTTTCGGGATACGATAATGCAATTTTAATATTGATTTTTTCCGTTTTGCACGAATTCGGGCATCTTTCAGCCCTGCTTTTATTCGGTGTGCACCCCTATTTAATTGAGTTTTCTTTTTTCGGTGCGGGAATAAAATATGAAAGCACCTTGTCTCTTTTTAAGGAAGCCGTTGTTTATTTATGCGGCCCTGCCGTTAATCTGCTTTTTTATATTTTTCTTAAAGACGATATAAATCTTTTTCTTTTTATTTTGAATATTTTTCCTGTTTTTCCGCTTGACGGAGGCAGAATATTAAACCTTATTTTCCCGAAAGCAGAAAAGGTTATAACCGCAATATTGCTTGTTATATCGTTTGCTTTTTCAATTTATTTGATTATTAACAGTCATTCTGTTTCATTGTTTTTAGTTACTTGCTACTTAATTTTATTTAATTTGAGGTATTTATGAAAAAGGAAGTTGAAAAAATTCTTCAATATGTTCAAAAGCCTGCAAGGTATGCGGGCGGAGAGCTTAACTGCGTAGTTAAGGATGCCGACAAGGTGGATTTAAGATATGCCTTTTGCTTTCCCGATTTATATGAAATCGGAATGAGCCACCTCGGTATGAAGATATTATATTCTCTTGTTAATTCACGCGAGGACGCTTGGTGCGAAAGAGTTTTTGCTCCCGATACCGATATGGAGGAGCAGATGCGCAAAAATAATGTTCCTCTTTTTGCGCTTGAAAGCTCCGATTACATAAAGGATTTTGACATTATAGGCTTTACTCTTATGTATGAGCTTTCATACACGAATGTTCTTAATATGCTTGATTTGGCAGGTATTCCTCTTAAAGCAGAGGACAGAA
Organism: Eubacterium sp.; assembly: GCA_022772725.1. GTDB lineage: Bacteria > Bacillota > Clostridia > Oscillospirales > Acutalibacteraceae > Eubacterium_R. The sequence continues at coordinate 4,836 of JALEZT010000180.1, read as the reverse complement.
CAGAGCTGACTCCCATCATCTGTGCAGGCGGTCCGTGTGCCTGCAATCCCGAGCCTCTTGCAGATTTTCTTGATATAGTTTTCCTCGGAGACGGCGAGGAATCTACTATGGAGGTTCTTGATCTACTTAAAAAATGCAAAAAAGAGGGCAAAAGCAAATTTGAATTTCTTTGCGAAGCAAAGGATATAACGGGTGTTTATGTTCCGTCATTTTATAAAGACAGCTATAATGACGACGGAACACTTAAAGAAATTATGCCTTTAAATAATGCTCCTGCAAAGGTTAAAAAAGCAGTTGTTTCCGATTTAAACAAATGCTTTTATCCAAAGGAATTTGTTGTTCCGTTTATCAGCATTGTCCACGACAGAGCAGTTGAGGAAATTTTCCGCGGTTGTATAAGAGGATGCCGTTTCTGTCAGGCAGGATTTACATACAGACCTATACGCGAAAAAAGTGTTGAAACAATAAATGAACAAGCAAAGGCACTTATAAAATCAACAGGCTATGACGAGCTTTCTCTCTGCTCGCTCTCAACCTCAGACCATAGCTGCGTTAATGAAATGCTGACCTCTCTTATTGATTGGACAGTTAAGGATAAAATCAACCTTTCTCTTCCGTCATTAAGAATTGATAATTTCTCGGACGAGCTTGCTGATAAGCTCAATCAGGTCAGACGAAGCGGCCTTACATTTGCTCCCGAGGCAGGCACACAAAGGCTTAGAGATGTTATCAATAAGAATATTACGGAAGAAGAGGTTATACGCACCTGCACAAGGGCGTTTGATTCCGGCTGGACATCTGTTAAGCTTTATTTTATGATGGGTCTTCCGACCGAAACTATGGAGGATATTGAGGGAATAGCAAATCTTGCAATGGAGGTTGTTCATTCCTTTTATAAAAATCCAAACAGGCAAAAGGGAACGGGTGTTCAGGTATCCGTTAGCTGCGCTTCTTTTATTCCGAAGCCCTTTACTCCGTTTCAATGGGAAGCAGAGGATTCAATGGAAGCTCTTAAAGAAAAGCAAAAGCACCTGCTTGAATCAATTCCAAGTAAAAAAATTAAGGTATCGTACCACGAAACGCCAACCTCTCTTCTTGAAGGAGTTCTTGCAAGAGGAGACAGACGGCTCGGCAAGGTTATTCTTGACGCCTACAAGCTCGGTTGTACCTTTGATTCGTGGGACGACAGATTTAATTTTGACGCGTGGCTTGAAGCCTTTGAAAAAAATTCCATTGATCCGTATTTTTACACTCGCAGAAAAAGACCTTTTGAAGAGGTGCTTCCTTGGGACCATCTTGATTTCGGTGTTTCAAGAAAATTTCTTGAAAATGAAAATAAAAAGGCTTATGAAAGCAAAACCACTCCTCATTGCCGAATTAAATGTGCCGGCTGCGGTGCCAATAAATTAAACGGAGGTAGCTGTGATGCGAGAGGTTAGACTTGTTTTTTCAAAAACAGATAGATGTAAATATATCAGCCACCTTGATATAAACCGTTGCATTTCCCGTGCATTGTCGAGGGCGCAAATACCTCTTTGGTACACTGAGGGCTTTAATCCTCATCCCTATATGAGCTTTTCGCTTCCGCTCTCATTAGGAGTTGAAAGCCTTTGCGAAAGCGTAGATTTAAGGATAACAGGGGATATAACCGACGAGGAAATTAAAAACAGGCTTAATGCGGTTTTGCCAACAGGTATTAAAATTAAGCGTGTTTACGAGGATTTCAGAGATTGCAGTGAAATTGCTTTTTCCGATTATGTTTATAAAATCGAATTTAAGGATAATGAAACGGCTTTAAGTAAAATCAAAGAGGTTCTTTCCTCTGATTGCATTATGGCCTTAAAAAAGGGCAAGCAGGGCAGAAGAAAAGTTCTTAAAGAAACAGATATTAAACCGTATATTGATAAGTATTCTCTTTCTGTCAGAGACGGTGCAGTTGTTTTGAATATTCGTCTTGCCGCAGGTCCCGATAAAAACTTAAATCCAAGCCTGTTTTTTGACACAATAATCCGCCTTATTGATACGGATTTTGAGTGGAAAAGCATATCAAGAATTGCTCTTCTTGATAAAAATTACAAAGAATTCAGATAAAAAATAAAAAACACTTGCTTTTTTTCTAAACTTATGATATATTATTCAAGCATTTGTTCCGTTGCTTTCCCGCAACGCGTTAAATGCTATGCGTTAAGCATTTAAGCGGATGGTCCTCTTTCATATTTTGTTATGAACATCCGATAAATTAAAAGGAGGAAAAATAATGGACGCACTCAAAATTATTGCTGAAAGCAGTATGAAAAAAGAATTACCCGAATTTTCAATCGGTGATACCGTAAAGGTCGGTGTTCGTATCCGTGAGGGTAAAAACGAAAGAATCCAAATGTTTGAAGGAACCGTTATTGCCATCAAGGGCTCAGGCGTTTCAAAAACATTCACAGTTCGCCGCGTTTCCTACGGCGTAGGCGTTGAGCGTGTTTTCCCGCTTCATTCTGCAAATGTTGATTCTGTTCAGGTTATCCGCAAGGGTAAGGTTCGCCGTGCGAAGCTTTATTATCTTCGCGACAGAGTCGGCAAGGCTGCAAAAGTTAAGGAAGATATCTAACGGAAAATCACCGTCTCAGCAGAGGCGGTTTTTTCTTTTATATTTATAATGTTATTTGAATTTAAATTATATTTGTTGTATAATTTTATAAGGAAGTGATTATATGCCGGATTTTCAAAAGCAATATGTTCAATGGTTTCCCGGGCACATGGCAAAAACAAGAAGGCTTATCAAGGAAAGTCTTAATCTTGTTGACGGTGTTGTTGAAATTGTTGATGCAAGAATACCGCGTTCAAGCGCAAATCCCGAATTAGATTCAATGATTAAAAGAAAGCCCCGTATAGTCCTTCTTAATAAAAGTGATATGGCAGACGATAAGGCAACTAAAATTTGGCTTGATTATTATAAATCAAAGGGCTTTTATGCACTTGCGGTTGACTGCAAAACGGGAAAGGGCTTAAACAGATTTATACCTGCTTGCAGAGAAGCGTTAAAGAGCGTTATTGAAAGAAATAACGAAAAGGGAATGGCAGGAAAGCCGTTAAGATTAATGGTTGTCGGTATTCCCAACACGGGAAAATCTTCGTTTATAAACAGAATGGCAGGAAAAAACAAGGCTGTTGTTGCCGATAAGGCAGGCGTAACAAGAAGCAATCAGTGGTTTACCGTCGGCTCCGGCATTGAGCTTTTGGATACTCCCGGTGTTCTTTGGCCTAAATTCGACGATCCCGAGGTAGGGGATAAGCTTGCGTTTATAGGCTCTGTAAAAGACGAGGTTACTGATATTGAATCTCTTGCCTGCCGTCTTCTTGATGCTCTTGAAAAAACGCATCCCGAAATGATAGAACAAAGATATAAAATTTCCGACTTTGAGGATAAACAGGGCTGGGAAATTCTTGAAATGATAGGCAAAAAAAGAGGCTTTTTGATTAAGGGCGGAGAAATTGATTATGAGCGCGCCGCCGCAATTGTTTGTGATGAATTCAGAGGAGGAAAGCTCGGAAAAATAACCTTCGAGCTACCGTGATTATGGATTGGCTTTTATATGAAAATGAAGCAAAAAGCAATGGCTTTCTTTCGGTCTGCGGAGTTGACGAAGCGGGCAGGGGACCTCTTGCTGGGCCTGTTTATGCCGCCGCAGTCGTTCTTTATGACGGTCAGATTATTGACGGTGTAAACGACTCTAAAAAGCTTTCCGAAAAGAAAAGAGAGCGGCTTTTTGATAAAATAATTTCCGAATGTAAGGATTATTCAATCGGCTTTGCCGACGAAAAGGAAATTGACAAAATCAATATTCTTCAAGCAACCTTTCTTGCTATGAAAAGGGCAGTAAACGGCTTAAAGGAGCCTCCTCAGCTTGCAATTGTTGACGGCAACAGAGCTCCCGATTTGGCAGACACTCGGGTTTTAACCGTAATAAAAGGCGATTCAAAATCAATGTCCGTTGCCGCCGCTTCAATTCTTGCAAAGGTTTCGAGAGACAGATATATGCTTGAAATGGCTGAAAAATATCCCGAATATCAGTTTGAAAAGCATAAGGGCTACGGTACAAAGCTTCATTATGAAATGATTGAAAAATACGGAATATGCGAAATTCACAGAAAAACATTTCTTAAAAAGGTACTTAACAAATGAATAATCTCGGAAGACTTGCCGAAATGAAAGCCTGCGAATATCTTCAAAAGAAAAAATATGTTCTTGTTGATGTAAACTATTCATGCAGGTTCGGCGAAATAGATTTAATTATGAAAAAGGGCGATTATATTTGCTTTATTGAGGTTAAAATGAGAAATGAAAACTCAATTGCCTCGCCTATGGAGTTTGTTGACAAAGCGAAGCAGAACAAAATTATCGCCGCCGCAAAGCTTTATCTTGCAAATAATAAATGCGATTTACAACCGAGATTTGATGTTGCAGAGGTGTTTTGCGAAAATAACCGCATTAAATCCATAAAATACCTTGAAAATGCTTTTGAATTATATTAAAATACATAAAAGAATTTATTTACAGCTATTAGGAGAATAATTATGCTTTATACTTCAACAAGGGATAAATCAATAAAGGTTTCATCTGCGCAGGCTATTGCACAGGGTATAAGCGATGAGGGCGGACTCTTCGTTCCCTGCGAAATCCCGCAGTTTTCAATTGATAAAATCTGCTCTATGGCTTCTATGAGCTACATAGACAGAGCAAAAACCGTTTTGCGTGAATTTTTAACCGATTTTTCAGAGGAAGAGCTTGATTACTGCGTAAACGGTGCTTACGGCGCAGGTAAATTTTCAAGTGAGGCGGTTGCG
>JALEZT010000177.1 GCA_022772725.1 Eubacterium sp. | reverse complement strand
AATTATACATACTAATTATATACAATTTTTAAACTAATTACAATATTTATTTTAAATTTAGTTAAATATTGGTAAAAATTGTGAATTATAAGCAAATTAGGAACGAAGATTTATGCCCATTTTGCCAAGTGCCTTAACAATTCGCTTCATAGCGGCGTCTGCTTCATCGTCCGTAAGCGTTCTGTCTGCACTTCTCATACGGATATTAAAGGCAACGCTCTTCTTTCCATTTTCAATCTGCGAGCCCTCGTAAACATCAAAAAGCTTAACCTTTTCAAGCGTTTTGCCGACTGCTTCGCCGATTGCTCTTTCAAGCTTAAGAACGGGTATGCTCTTTTCGCAAACAAATGCAAGGTCTCTTGAAACAGCAGGGTATTTCGGAAGCGGCTTGTGAGTTCTTGATGCGTTTCTGTTTTCATACGCGGTGTTAACATCAACCTCGGCAACATAAACTCTTGTTCCGATTGAATAGCTTTCCGCAACCTTTGGATGAATTTCGCCAAGCGTTGCAAGCACCTTGCCGTTTATTGTAAGCTGAGCAGTTCTGCCGGGATGGAAGGTTGGATTGTCTGTAACTGCTTCAACATCGTATTCGGCAACATTAAGCACTTCAAGAAGCTTTTGAACGATTCCTTTAAGCGTGAAGAAATCTGCGTCCTTTGAATAAAGACCTATTGCGGCCTTCTGGCACTCAATCGGCAGCTTTCCTGCTTCGGTAGGAGTGTAAACCGTTCCTATCTCATAAAGGCAGGCAGAGTCGTTTTTGTGGTTATAGTTGTGTGATAAAATATCAAGCATAGAGGGAAGAATGGTTGTTCTCATAATGCTTGTGTCCTCGCCGAGCGGATTGCGTATAACAACCGAATTGCGCTTTTCATCATTTTCGGGAAGATTGATTTTGTCATAAGCCTTCGGGCTGATGAAGCTGAATGTTGAAATTTCACTGCAACCGCAGGAAATGAGCGTTTCATTCATAAGCCTGATGAATTTTTGGCTGTCTGTCAGCTTGCCTACCGCAACACCGCTGAGAATTCTGTTCGGAATATTGTGATAGCCGTAGAAGCGTGCAACCTCCTCGGAAATATCTGCAATGTGCTCAATATCGTTTCTGAAGGAGGGAGCAATAATGTTTCCTTCATTGTCAAAGGTAAATTCAATTTTTTCAAGAATATCCTTTTGCTCGCTTTCGCTGAGGTCTATTCCGATAAAATCGTTAATCCATTTATAATCAAATTTAACCTTAACAGGCTCCTTCGGCTTAACATAATTATCAACAATACCGTCAACAACATCTCCTGCGTCAAGCTCCTGAACAAGTTCAAGAGCTCTTTTAAGCGCGTTAAGCGTTGCACCCGGGTCAAGCTCCTTTTCATATCTGCTTGAAGCCTCTGTTCTCATTCCGAGAGCCTTTGCGGTTCTGCGAACGGAAATACCGTTGAAGCAGGCAGACTCAAAAACGATAGTTGTTGTGTCGTCCATAATGCCGCTGTATTCTCCGCCCATAACGCCTGCAACTGCAACGGGCTTGTTCTCGTCGGCAATAACAAGCATATCATCTGTCAGCGTTCTTTCAACGCCGTCAAGCGTTGCGATTTTCTCGCCGTTAACCGCGTTTCGAACATTAACGGTGTTACCGTCAAGGAAGCGTAAATCAAATGCGTGCATAGGCTGGCCGTATTCAAGCATAACATAGTTTGTTATATCAACAATGTTGCTGATGGGTCTAACTCCGCTTGCGCGAAGCCTCTCGCGAAGCCAGCGCGGGCTCTCCTTAACGCGAACATTTTCAACAACTGCGCCCGAATAGCGATAGCATTTTTCAGGCTCTGCTATATTAACTTTAAGAATATCGTTAACATTTCCGTGTCCTTTTTTAACAACAGGCTCAGGGAAATTAAACGGTCGTTTAAAGGTTGCCGCGGCCTCTCTTGCAAGACCCGAAACAGACATACAGTCGCATCTGTTTGAGGTTATTTCAAATTCAACGCAGGTATCGTCATATCCGATAGCCTCGTGAATATCCATACCGGGCGTTTTATTGCAGTCGTCGCCTAAAACGAAAATACCGTCTGCGGTGGCATAAGGGAAATCGTTTTGGGTAAGTCCAAGCTCGTCAAAGGAGCAAAGCATACCGTTTGATTCAACTCCGCGAAGCTTGCCCTTTTTGATTGTTTCGAGGCAGTGGTCCTTTCTGTTAAAAACAGTTGCGCCTGCAAGCGCCGCAGGAACATAGTCGCCAACAGTAAGATTTTGTGCGCCCGTAACAATTTGAATATCCTCGCCTGCGCCGACATCAACAGAGCAAATCCAAAGATGGTCGGAATCCGGGTGGGGAGTAAGTGATTTAATTTGACCGACAACTATGTTTGTTATCTCTGCGCCCTCTTTTTTGTATTCCTCAACCTTTGAGCCGGAAAGAGTCATTTCGTCGCAGAGCTCTTTATCGGAAATATCACTTAAATCAACATAATCTTTAAGCCATTTTCTTGATAAAATCATTACAAAGCACCTCCTTAAAACTGACCGAGAAATCTAAGGTCATTCTCGTAAAGCAGTCTCATATCGTCAATGTTAAAGCGGAACATAACAAGTCTTTCAAGACCTATACCAAAGGCAAAGCCGCTGTATTCCTCGGGGTCAACACCGCCGTTTTTAAGCACCTTCGGGTGAACCATTCCGCCGCCGAGAATTTCAATCCAGCCCTCGCCCTTGCACATAGGGCAGCCCTTTCCTCCGCATTTAAAGCAGGAAACATCAATTTCACAGCTCGGCTCGGTAAACGGGAAATGGTGCGGACGAAGTCTTATCTTTGTGTTTTCGCCGTAAAGTCGCTTTGCAAATGCTTCAAGCGTTCCTTTAAGGTCTGCCATGGTAACTCCCTTGTCAACAACAAGGCCCTCAATCTGATGGAAAAGGGGAGAGTGCGTTGCGTCAACTGCGTCGGAGCGGAAAACGCGTCCCGGTGCAATCATACGAAACGGCGGCTCGTGATTTTCCATAAATCTTATCTGCATAGGTGAGGTTTGCGTTCTTAAAACAATGTTGTCCTCAATATAGAAGGTGTCCTGCGTGTCTCTTGCAGGGTGGTCCTTCGGAATGTTGAGTGCTTCAAAGTTGTAATAATCATATTCAACCTCGGGGCCCTCTGCAATGTCAAAGCCCATACCCATAAAGATTTCTTTAATCTCATCAAGAACAATTGAAAGCGGATGCTTGTGGCCTATTGCAGGCTCTGTTGCAGGCATTGTAACATCAATTGTTTCTTCAAGAAGCTTTCTTTCAAGCTCCTTTTCTTTAATCTGTGCCGTTTTAGAAGATATTTTCTCTTCGATATCGGCGCGGATTTCATTTGCAAGCTGACCTATAACGGGTCTTTCCTCGGCGGAAAGCTTGCCCATCTGCTTCAAAATAGCGGTAAGCTCGCCCTTTTTGCCGAGATATTTAATTCTTGCTTCTTCAATTTGCTCTTTTGTTTCAAAGGAATCAAGCGCTTCCTTTGCAGCTTTTCTGATTTCTTCAAGCTGTGATTTCATCTAATCATCCTTTCTTTCGTGCTTGGGAACAAAAAAATACTTGTCCCCGATTATTAGGGACAAGTATGAAACTACCTGCGGTACCACCCTTATTTTTGCAAAGGCTAATCCAAGCAAACACTCTTTGAACCTGTAACGGAGTTCAGTCCGTCTGCGCCTACTGAAAGGTTCAGCACAGCCGCTCAAAAGGGAACTTCGCCTTTATTGTCCCTGCAAGGCTTCCAGCCAAGGCATTGCTCTCTGAAAAGGCATTTAAAGGTTACTTTTCTTCGTCATCGCGTTTTAATGTTTGATATATTATAACTTATTATAATTAATTTTTCAAGTGTTTTATTTAGTTATTTCATCAATCTTAAAGGTCTTAAATTCAATATAGCTGCTCGGCCTTGATTCATATAAAACACCGATTGTGTTTTCATCAATCTGCGCAAGGCAGGAATAAGCAAAAAATCCCTTGTTGATTTCAACATTTTTAATCCATTCAATGTGGGTGTATTTTCCCTTTGAAATGCGAAGCTTTCCTATTGAAAGAACACCGTTTTCGCGTTGCTTGCCGCTTGCGTGAGAGCAGAAAACATAACCGTTTGCAGTAATAACGCTCTTTTGGCATTTCGGCGCATAAAGGTTTGTTTTCTTTCCCTTAACCCAGCTTTTGCTTTGATTGAAAGATAGTGAAACAGGCGTTTTGCCAAAGGTCTTTTGCCTGCCCAAGCCGATAATTGTTTCGTCGGGTGCTTCAATCATCTGCCATTCGTCTGTGTTTTCGGAGTATGGCATACTCGTCATTCTGTGCCATGTTTCGCCGTTGTCAAGGCTGTAAACGGAAACGGAGGACTTTTTATCAACATAAAGCGGCATTATAATTCTGCCGTCGGTTGTTGTCAGTCCAACGCCCGGTGCAACACCCAAAAATGTTCCGTCTGTTTCGGCTAAAATCATATTTGTTATGTCCTTCGGCTCTGTCCAGGTTTTGCCGTTGTCAGAGCTTTTAAGCATAAAAACATAGCTTCTTTTTGGTGCTTTCAGCGGAGCACCGAAGGTTGTTGCGGCGCCAACCTCGTTCTTACCCATCGCGCCGTTAAGATAAATGTTGCCCATATATTCGTCGTTTCTGTAAAGAGAGCCCTTGCCGTCGGTAACTCTGTAATCCGTTTCGTTTTGCTTGCTGTCAAGCACGGTGCCGTTTTCGGCTATGTAATAAAAATTACCGTCTCTGTCATAAATAAGAGGTCTCATTCTGCCGTTTATTTGCGCATAGGTGATTTTCTTTTTGTCAAGCAGGGAACGCTTGTGAAGTCCCTTACATTCCGGCCAAAAATCAACAAGCATAACAACATCGCCGTTAGGCGCAATTGCCATACAGGGATCGATATAAAACGCAGAGGCATAGCTTTCGGCGGAAATTCTTGTTTCGCGTGCAGGAGGAATTGCAATTGATTGAACGGGACTCCATGTTTTTCCGCCGTCCTCGCTTCGCCTGATTGCTATTTCAATATATCCCCAGTCTGCTCCCGAGGAGGCTCTGTCTATCGCGGCAATAAGTGTGCCGTTTGAATTTATAAGGCTCGGTATTCTGAAAGCAACTCCGCCGTTTTCGGCATTGCTTTGCTTCGTAAGCTCCTCTTCAAGAAAAACAGAACTGCTTCCGCAGAATATAAGGCTTGCGTTATCCATAAATCAAATCTCCTTAATTATTATGGTTTTATTGTAGCATATTTTCATAGATTTTCAAATACTTTAAAAATAACTTTGCTCTTGCTATTGCAAAAAGCTTTCTTTTTTAGTAAAATGTAAATGTAAAATTTTGTAAAGGAGGAATAAATGATGCTTTGGGAATTAAAAAAGTGCTGGTACAGAATTTACCAGGGCGCTTTTAAGCTTGCAATGAATTTCCTTGATTGGTCCGAGCCTCAGCTTCTTGAAGGCAAGGGCTCTGTTTTAAGACTTCCGGAATTCATTAAAAGCAAGGGCATCAATAAGGTTCTTGTTGTAACAGATAAAGGCCTTATGGGGCTTCACCTTTTAGACCCTATGTTTGAAAAGCTTACAGAAGCCGGCGTTGAATATGTGGTTTATGACGGCGTACAGCCCAACCCAACCATTCCAAACATCGAGGCAGCACGGGAAATGTATCTCCAAAACAACTGCGAGGGCTTTATCGCCTTCGGCGGCGGTTCTTCAATGGACTGCGCCAAGGTTGCAGCCGCAAGAGTTGTTAAGCCGAATCAAACCGTTCGCCAGATGAGAGGATATCTTAAAGTACTCAAAAAGATGCCACCGTTCTTCGCAGTTCCAACAACTGCCGGAACAGGCTCTGAAACAACAGTTGCCGCAGTTGTAACCGATCCCGAAACTCATGAGAAAAATGCAGTCAATGATATCTGCCTTCGTCCGAAATTTGCAGTGCTTGACCCGGAATTAACCGTAGGTTTGCCGCCGCATATAACATCGACAACAGGTATGGACGCATTAACTCACGCAGTTGAGGCGTATATCGGCAGAAGCAACACAAAGCAAACGAGAGAGCAGGCTGAAAAAGCAACAAAGCTTATCTTCGATAATGTTGAGGAAGCATATAAAAACGGAAAGAATTACGAGGCAAGAGCAAATATGCTTAAAGGCTCGTATTGGGCAGGCTGTGCCTTTACCCGTGCTTATGTTGGCTATGTTCACGCAATCGCTCATAATCTCGGAGGCCTTTACGGCACACCTCACGGACTTGCAAACGCCGTTATCCTGCCTTATGTTCTTGAATGGTACGGAGATTGCATTTATCCGCAGCTTGCAAGGCTTGCCGATATAGTTGGCATAGATGGAGCAGGCGAGGCTGATAAGGCAATTAAGTTCATTGAAGCAATTAAAAAGCTTAATGCAGATATGAATATTCCGGATAAGTTCGATATGATTAAGGAGGAGGATTTGCCCACTCTTATTAACCGTGCGTTAAAGGAGGGCAACCCCGGCTATCCCGTTCCGAGAATTATGGATTATAACGATATGGAAAGCGTTATCCGCAAATTTATGGCATAATTACATAAATTTGATATTGTAAAAAATGCACCTTCGGGTGCATTTTTTGTTGTTTATTATTAACAAGGTTAAAATATTATTTTTGTGCATAATTTACATTGTTTTAATTTGTAAAACTCTGTATAATTAATAAGTAAAGTGAAGTGTTTCAGTTTTTACACTTCACTTAATTTTTATGCACGGGGTGATTATTTATGGCAGGTAAGTCAAAAGCAGCTCCTTCAAAGACTGTTAATACTTACACAAATAAAGAGCTCGGCGGTTATCTTGTGGGTATGTTCGGTCAGAATTTAATCTACAATATTATTGCAACAGGTCTTTATTTCTATTTTCAGAATGTTATTTGCCTTCCGGCAATGGCACTCGGTTGGATTTTTGCAATCGCAAGAGTTTGGGATGCAATTAACGATCCTATGATGGGAACAATTGTTGATAAAACAAGAAGTAAGTGGGGCAAATGCCGTCCTTATCTTATTATTTTCCCGGGTATTATCTGCGTTATAACAATTATTACATTCCTTAACGGAAATTATGCAACCGCAGACAGTACATCACAGAAGGTTCTTATTATTGCCTGGGCGGCAATTTCGTATATTGCCTGGGGAATGTGCTACACCGTTGGCGATATTCCTCTTTGGGGTATTACCTCGCTTATGACGGAAGATGAGGGCGACAGAAGTAAAATCCTCGGTCTTGCCCGTATTTCCGCAGGCGTAGGCGGTATCGGTGTTCTTGTTGTTCAGATTGCTCAGGCGGTAGGCAGTGTGTTTGTTTCAAAGCTTGATCCTAACGCCGTAAATTATGACGATCTTGTTCAGAAAGCAAATCAAAAGGGCTTTATCGTAACCGTTATTATTATGACTGTTATTGCTTCAATTTTCTTTGAGTTTGCAGGTGTTTGCACAAGAGAAAGAGTTCAGCAGTCGGAAAAGAAATACGGCTTTATCGATAACTTCAAAATTATGTTCAGAAACAAGCCCTTCCGCCAGATACTTATATCAGGTATATTAAGAAGCCCGATTCAGCTTCTTATGATTGTTGCAATGACGCTTGTTACATATTACTATGCAAACGGCAATATTATGAATATTCTTGTGTATAACGAGGATGGCTCCCTTGCAGGCGTTAACTTCAAAATACTTATCGGTCTCGGTTGCGTTGCATTAGGACTTTTTGTCGGTCAGTTTGTTGCTATGGGTATCACTCCCGTACTTATCAAGAAGATTGAAAAGAAATCCCTCTATAACTTCTTCTCAATTGCAGGCGCTGTTCCGTTCACTTTGATTTTTGTTTTCTATAAGGTTTCGGGCGGCGATTTAACAACAACCTTCTGGTCAATTATCGTAGGCGTTTGTATGCTTTTTGGAAGTGCTTCGTTCGGCGGTATAAATGTTCTTCAATCTGTTATGATTGCAGACTGCGTTGACTATGAGGAATACACAAACGGCGTTCGCACAGACGGCGTATTCTTCTCGGGTCAGTCTTTCATAACAAAGCTTTCAGCCGGTATCGCAACGATAATTTCATCAGTTGTTTATTCAGCCGTAGGATATAGCGGCGCAAATGTTGATAAGCTCAACAGAGCCATTGAAAAGGGTGCGGATTTCCTTACATACGACGGCGGAAGCGGTCCCGGTAAGTATGCTGCGGCAATGTTCTTCCTTATTACAATTCCTCCGGCAATCGGTATGGTTCTTTCGGCTATTCCTACTCTTAATTATGCACTTACCGATAAGGAGCACACAAGAATCCTTAACGAGCTTATAGAAAAGCGCAAAAATGCAGATAGCGAAAATAAATAATAATTTTGAAGCAAAGAACTCCTGCTCTCTCGAGCAGGAGTTTTTGACTGTCGATAAAGTGGTCTGAACCACGCTGAATATAAAAAAGAATAATCAAGATTGATTGTAGGGGCGAACTGCGTTCGCCCGCAAATAATAAAGCGACCTAACTATTTGAAAAGCGGCATAAACATCGAATTTATACCGCTTTTAGCGTTTTTCGTTTTTTGCTCGGGGGCAGTACCTTTGTACAGCTCCCGCTCGCAAGAAAACGAAATTCAGCTCCATTTCTCGAAGTCTCCCAGCGTGTAGAAATTTGTTATTTGGACTTTTTCTACACGCTGAAACTCCTGCTCTTTCGAGCAGGAGTTTGTTTGTTGTCTGTTTATTTTTTTCTCGTGAAAAGTGCAGGGAGTATAA
>JALEZT010000199.1 GCA_022772725.1 Eubacterium sp. | reverse complement strand
TTGCAAGCTTAACTCTTTGCGCCTCGCCGCCCGAAAGCGTTGTTGCAGGCTGACCTATTTTTATATATCCGAGGCCGACATCGGAAAGCGTTTTCAGCTTTCTGTAAATTTTCGGCTGCTGCTTGAAAAATTCAATTCCCTCATCAACGGTCATTTCAAGCACATCAAAGATATTTTTACCCTTGAATTTAACTTCAAGCGTTTCTCTGTTATATTTTTTGCCCGAGCAGACCTCGCAAGGAACATAAACATCGGCAAGAAAATGCATTTCGATTTTAACAATACCGTCGCCCTGACATGCCTCGCATCTTCCGCCCTTAACATTAAACGAAAATCTGTTTGACTTATAGCCTCTCATTTTTGCATCGGGAGTTGATGCAAACAAATCTCTTATATCGTTAAACACGCCCGTATAGGTTGCAGGATTTGAACGGGGAGTTCTGCCTATCGGAGACTGATCTATATCAATAACCTTATCAAGATATTCGGCGCCCTTGATTTTTTCAAAGCTGCCGGGCTTTTTTCTTGCGTTATTGAGCGTGTTGGCAAGATACTTATATAGAATTTCATTAACAAGGCTTGATTTTCCCGAGCCCGAAACGCCCGTTACGGCAACAAATTTGCCGAGAGGAATTTCAACATCAATCTTTTTAAGATTATTTTCCGAAGCACCGAAAACAGTCAGCTTATGACCGTTCCCTGCTCTGCGAACAGACGGAACGGGAATTGAACGCTTTCCCGAAAGATATTGACCTGTTATTGACCTTTCGTTTGCGATAATATCATCAACAGTTCCGCAGGCAATAAGCTCTCCGCCGTGAACGCCTGCTCCGGGGCCTATATCAACAATATAATCAGCGGCGCGCATAGTATCCTCATCGTGCTCAACAACAATGAGCGTATTACCCAAATCACGAAGATGGCGCAGAGTACCGAGAAGCTTTTCATTATCTCGCTGATGAAGACCTATTGACGGCTCATCAAGTATATAGAGAACTCCCATAAGTGAAGAGCCTATCTGCGTTGCAAGGCGTATTCTTTGTGCCTCGCCGCCCGATAGTGTTGCCGCCTCACGCGAAAGCGAAAGATAATCAAGTCCAACCGAATTAAGAAAATTAAGTCTTTCCTTAATCTCTCTGATAATAAGATTTCCTATCATTTGCTCCTTATCGGTTAATTCAAGATTTTCTATAAAATCAAGCTCCTCCGAAATAGACATACAGCAAAACTCATAAATGTTTTTGCCACCGATGGTTACGGAAAGGCTGATGGGAGAAAGCCTTGCACCCTTACAATCGGGGCATTTGCTTGAAACCATAACGGATTCTATTTCCGCTCTTGACCAGTCCGAAGTTGATTCACTGTATCTGCGTTTAAGGTTATTAATAACACCCTCGAAATCGTTTGTGTATGTTCCCGAGCCGTAAGCAGTAACGCGCTTCATTTTGATTTTTTTGCCGTTTGTTCCGTAAAGAATGGCATTAACTGCTTCCTTTGGGAGCATTTCAACGGGCATATCAAGTGAAAAATTATACTCCTTTGCAAGTGCTTCAAAATACATTCTTGCAATTGAAGACCCGTCTGCAACATTCCATCCGCTTGCCTTTATTGCTCCCTGATTAACTGACAGCTTCTTATTCGGAATAACAAGATTTTCATCTATCTCCATAAATGTTCCGAGACCCGAGCAACGCTTGCACGCGCCGTACGGATTATTAAACGAAAACATACGCGGGCTCATTTCCTCAATTGAAACGCCGTGCTCGGGACAGGCATAATCAAGTGAAAAAAGCTCATCGCCCTTATCAAGAATATTACATATAACAATACCCTTTGAAAGATGCGTTGCGGTTTCTATACTGTCTGTCAGCCTGCTTCTGATACTGTCATTAACAACAAGTCTATCAACAACAA
>JALEZT010000153.1 GCA_022772725.1 Eubacterium sp. | reverse complement strand
TTCCTTTTCGGTTGTTGTTTCTTTCTTTGTTGTTGTCTGCTTTTTGGTTGTTTCCTCGGCAGTGGTTGAAATCGTTGTTGATTCGGTTGTTGTTTCCTCGTCCTTGCCGGTAACGGCAGAAACAACTATTCCCGCAATAAGAGCAACAAGTATAACAGCAAGAACGATTATAATAATAATGCTTTTTTTGTTTTTATCATCATCGTCTGCGCCGTTATCTTGATTGGAAGCATAGCTGTTGCCGCTTTCCGAAGCATCGGTTATTTCCTCGTCCTCATCGTAAAGCGGCGAGCCGCAGTTTGCGCAGATATATCTTCCTTCCTCGTTATCAAATCCGCAGTTTTTACATCTCATAATGAAAACCTCGCATTAAATTTTTATCATTTTTATTTGCTTCGTGATAAGTATATCATAATTTTTTTAAGATAACAACACAATAATAGTTAAAGAAATACGAATATTTTGTGTTTTTCTGCTTTTTGGTATTGACTTTTTTGCGATTTTAATATAAATTTAAAGAGTAGCAAATTCTTATAGTACTTGAAAGGGGTACCAAACTAATGAAGAAAACAGTAAAAAGAATTCTTTGCCTCGTTCTTGCCGCTTCCTTTGTTCTTGCTCTTACGGGCTGTGCAAAGATTAATTATGTAACAAACGGCACCATCCAGGCAATCAAAGAGGTTCAGGACGGTTCTTATAAAAACGGAGGCTCCGATGCAGAGGGCGACGGCGCTGCAACTGAGGTTAAAATTGATATTGATCCGTTTGCTGCCGGTACATACGGCGGAGTTGAGTTCGGTTCTGAGGCAGATGTTGTTAATTATTATGTTGAATGCTATAACAACACAAAAACTCAAACTGCAAATTATATTGACAAAGACGGTAATGCAGTAACCTTCTATGCTCTTCTCGGTGAGGAAAAGCTCAATATTGAAAAGGTTCTCATTGAGGGCTCGGAAAACGCAATGATTAATAATCTTGTTCCCGGCATTGTTGACGGATTGTTTAGCCCAACAACATACGGACTTCCTCCCTGCAACAACAGAGATCCGCTCCTTGATAATGTAAACGGAGACGCTTCAAATCCCGGTGAGTTTGATTTCAGAACATCTTATTTTACTCCTGACGACTGCCAGGCTTGTAATGTTGTTGATAACGGCGACGGCACAATCACTATAACAATCGCTCCTAAGCCCGGCTCAATGTCTATGCGTGGTGAGGATTCTCAGGGTAGATTCTTTGAGGTTCTCGGCGATATCGGTGCAACAGTTGATTCTATCGGCGCTCTTTCATGGGCAAGCGGCACAACCGAGGAAAACTGCCTTGTTGAATATGCAGGCGGCACAGGTACAATCACTATTGACCCGGCAACAAAAACCGTTACTGCTGCCGATTACCACATGGCTGTAAGCGTTGAGGTTAAGCATGCTAATGTAGCTGTTATCAAGGATAAGAATGCAGTTGTTGCGATTTCCTATGATATGCACTATCCGGCATCAGACCAATACCTTCTTGATTCAAAGGGAATTAAGAGAGCATAAGAATATTGTTTAAATAATAGCATACGGCACCGCAGGGTATTTCCTGCGGTGCTTTTTTTCGCGCTTCTCTTTACTTTGCCATATTTTTATAATATAATAAATTAAGTTGTTGTATTATAATTTTGTGAAAGGATATGCGGTGCCCTTGCGCCAAATAATCTGTTTGCCTTATGAATAATTCAGTTGCTCTGCGCTCTAATGAAGGGCACAACTCGTTGATTGATAAAAAGCAACGACTTAATGCCGAAGTACTTATTATTTTAATATCCGTTGCCGTTCATATTGCGTTTTTCGTTTGGAATCTCCTTATCGGAGGTGTTTATGTTGACGAGGCGATGACTGTGCTTAACGCCAAAAGCCTTGTTGAAAACCAAGCCGATATTATGGGAGAGCAGCTTCCCGTTTATTTTGATACTTGGCTACACGGAGGTCAATCTCCTGCGGCAACATATTGCGTTGCGCTTTCTGTAAAAATTTTCGGAGAATGCCTTTTTGCTTATCGGTTGCCTGCTCTCATAATGTCGATTATAGGACTATTTGCGTTCAATTCGTTTATTAAAAATGTTGTTGAACGAAGAGAAGAGCAGCTTGTTTTTCTTGCACTTGCGGCATTTTCTCCGTGGCAGATTTTTTCAGGCGTTTATATGCTTGATTGCAATTTTTATCCGCATATAATAATGATTGCCGTAATGCTTCTTTCAAAGGCGGTTAAAAGCGGGAAAACAAAGCTTTATATTCTGTCAATGGTGTTTTTCGGCTTGGGATTTTATTGCTATATTGCCTCGGCAATTATAACTCCCGCTTTTCTTGCAGTTCTGTTTATAATTCTGCTTGCAAAGAAGAAAATCAGTTTTAAAAATCTTGCGTTAAGCTTTGTAACAATTTTTTGCGTTTCCCTTGCTTTTATTCTTTTCGGGCTTGTAACGCTGGGAGTTATTGAGCCGTTTTCTGTTTTAGGATTCAGCATTTCGGATATGCCTTATTATACAAGGTCAAGCTCAATAACGCTTAATCCCGCTGACGCTTTGGTTAATCTTATTTTCAGCATATATATTTTTGCTTTTCCCGAAAGGGCATTAAGCAGCGTTATAAATTCAATTTTTCTTTACACTAATTTGGTTGGCGGAATTTTTATGCTGATCGGTATAGCAGCCATATCAAAGGGTATTATTAAGAGAAAAAAGGGCAGAGGCTTTTTATTTAAGCTTTTCTTTTCGGCGTCAATTGCTTCTGTTTTGGTCTTTTGCGCCGTTTCAAAAACAACCTTCGGAACGCTTTACAGGTTCGGTGTTTTAACCTATTTTCTTGTTTTCTTTGAGGGAGCGGGATGTATTGCTTTTTGCAGAAGAGTAAAAAAAATCAACCTCAAAGGGCTTGTTTGCGGTTTTCTTTGTGCCTCAATGCTTTTGTTTACTGCCGAATTTGCCTTTATATATACCGACGGCTTGAAAAGCGAAATGAGTATTTACGGCGATTCGCTTTTTGAAAGCATTGAGTTTGTTGAGGAAAAAAGCAAAAAGGATAATTTTACCGTTTTTTTGGGAACCTCAAATATGACAGATGATATTGCTCTTGCAGAGCGCTATCTCGTTTATCTTGAATATTATTTTGACTCAAACGAAAAGATTTTGCCTTATAAAGAGCAGATTTTTGAGCTTACTCCTTTAAATGAAGATATAAGAAACGGCAAGGTCGGCACTGTTTCAAACACAACAGACGGTTCAATAAAATGTTCCTTTGCCGAAAATGTTAATCAGCTGACAGACGATTATAATATTGTTTATTCCGATTATCTTGATATGCTTGATTATTCGCAGGAATACACCGTTGAGGACTTCGGCGCGTGGAGCGTTGTCTATAAAAATCCGGAATAAATATTTTTTAACATAAACAAATTTTAAACAGAGGTAAAATATGAAACTGCTTGTTATTGATTCAAACAGCATAGTAAACCGTGCGTTTTACGGTATCAAACTGCTTTCAACAAAGGGCGGGGAATACACAAATGCAATTTACGGCTATCTCAATATTCTTTTAAAATTAAAGGAGGCCTGCAATCCGGATGCAATTGCGGCGGCGTTTGATGTTCACGCACCAACCTTTCGCCATAAAATGTATGATGAATACAAGGCCGGCAGGCACGCTATGCCCGATGAGCTTCGAATGCAGATACCGAAGCTTAAAGAACTGCTTAATCTTATAGGTGTAAAAACCGTTGAATGTGAGGGCTGGGAGGCAGACGATATTTTGGGAACGCTTGCCGAGGCCTGCCGTAATAATTCGGACGAATGCTTTATCGCAACGGGCGACAGAGATAGCTTGCAGCTTGCCCACGGAGGCGTTAAGGTTTTGCTTGCCAGAACAAAAATGGGGCAGGCAGTAACGGATGTTTACGATGAAAATGCCATTATGCAGGAATACGGCATAACACCGCAGGCGCTTATTCAGGTTAAGGCGCTTCAGGGAGATTCAAGCGATAATATCCCCGGCGTTGCGGGAGTAGGTGCAAAAACGGCTCTTGATTTAATTCAGCGCTTTTCAACCGTTGATAATATTTATGAGCATATTGAGGAAATAGATATAAAAAATTCCGTTCGTGAAAAGCTTAAAGCAGGAAAAGATAATGCTTATCTCTCCTTAAAGCTCGGAGAAATCAGCACGGAAGCCCCGATAGAAACGGATATAAATGCTTACCGTATAACGCAGGGCAATCCGCAAAAGGCGTCTGCGGAATTTGCAAGGCTTGAGCTGTTCAGCCTTATTGATAAATTTTCTCTCAGTAAAAGCGACGCCGTGTGCGCCGATAAGCCGAAAGAGGAAATTAAAATAACGAAAAAAGAATTTTCAAACGCAACGGAGCTTCTTGATATTCTTAATAAAAGCGAAAACGGAGAGGTTTATTTTTATCCCGTTATTGACGGGAACGAAATAACCCGTCTTTGCTTTGCAAACGGCAACGAGGTGCTTTGCATTTCCTCGTGTGAGGAATGCTTTGAGCCGTTTGTTAAAGAATTTTTTGAAAGTGATTTAAAGAAATATTCCTATTCCGTAAAGCATCTTCATCGCCTCGCGTGCTCTCTCGGCACGGAATGTAAAAATGCTTGCGGAGATTTAATGCTTTCGGCGTATCTTCTTCGCCCGTCAGACAGTAATTATTCAATAGACCGTCTGTGTCTTGAATACGGCGTTGTGCTTCCCGAATATAAAAACAGTCTCGGAAGTGATGAGGAGGAGATTTCCTTTGCTTCTGTTATGAAGCCGCTTTTTGATAAAACAAATCAGCTTCTTGCCGAGGCAAACCAAACGGCACTTCTTAACGAAATTGAGCTTCCGCTTGCACGCGTGCTTGCCCGTATGGAAACGGCAGGCTTTGAGGTTGATAAAAACGGAATAGAGGAGTTTTCAGCCCGTCTTTCCTCACGCATAAAGGAGCTGACCGCTTCAATCTTTGAGCTTGCAGGCAGAGAATTTAATCTTAATTCGCCAAAGCAGCTCGGAGTTGTTTTGTTTGAGGAAATGGGCATACCCTGCAAAAAGAAAACAAAAAGCGGATATTCAACAAGCGCAGAGGTGCTTGAAGAGCTTGCTCCCGATTATCCCGTTATTTCGCTTATTCTTGAATACAGAAGTCTTTCAAAGCTTAAATCAACCTATTGCGACGGGCTCTTAAAGGTTATTGCCCAAGACGGCAGAATACACACCTCGTTTAATCAGGTTGAGGCAAGAACGGGCAGAATATCTTCTCTTGAGCCTAATCTTCAAAATATACCGATAAGAACAGAGCTCGGCAGAGAGATGAGAAAATTTTTCACGGCAGGCGAGGGCTGTGAATTGATAGACGCCGATTACAGTCAAATTGAGCTTCGCGTGCTTGCCGACCTTGCAAATGATGAAAATATGATAAATTCCTTTAATAACGGCGAGGATATTCACCGCACAACCGCGGCGCAGGTGTTCAATCTTCCGCAGGAAATGGTAACTCCTCTTATGCGTTCAAGGGCAAAGGCGGTTAATTTCGGTATTGTTTACGGTATCGGCGCTTTCAGTCTTGCCAAGGATATAGGAGTAACAAATAAGGAAGCAAAGGAATATATAGACGGCTATTTGAAGCATTTCGGCGGAGTTGCTTCATATATGAACAGAATGATTGAAACGGCTAAGGATAAGGGTTATTCCGAAACGCTCTTTAAGCGCAGACGCTATCTGCCGGAGCTTGCGTCGGGTAACCGTATGCTTCGTGCGTTCGGCGAGCGCGTTGCAAGAAATATGCCCATTCAGGGCACCGCCGCCGATATTATTAAAATAGCAATGGTTAAGGTGGACAGAAGATTAACCGAGGAAAATATGAAATCCCGCCTTATTCTTCAAGTTCATGATGAGCTTATTGTTGAAGCACCCGAGGAGGAGGCTCAAAGGGCTCTTGCCATTGTTAAGGAAGAAATGGAAAACGCCTGCAAAATGAAGGTTGCCCTTATTGCAGACGGAAAAATTGCAAAAACGTGGTATGACGCTCATTAAA
Source organism: Eubacterium sp. (assembly GCA_022772725.1). Classification (GTDB taxonomy): domain Bacteria; phylum Bacillota; class Clostridia; order Oscillospirales; family Acutalibacteraceae; genus Eubacterium_R. The sequence continues at coordinate 635 of JALEZT010000153.1, read as the reverse complement.
TTGATTTATGGAAATTATTGAATTAACCGAAAAATATGTTAAAGATGTTGCGAATATAGAAAAGGAATGCTTTTCACGCCCGTGGAACGAAGCCTCAATTGAAGCAGAGCTTGAAAATGATTTTTCAAGATTTCTCATTGCGGTTGAAAACGGCAGAGCCGTGGGCTATGTTGGGCTCTATGTGCTGACGGGCGAGGCGGATATTGTTCGTGTTGCGGTTTTGCCCGAGCACAGAAATAAAGGCATTGCAAAGGCGGTTTTAACTAAAAGCCTTGAATATGCCTCGGGCGAGGTTTTCCTTGATGTCCGCGAAAGCAATTCGGCGGCAATAAGCCTTTATAAATCTCTCGGCTTTGAGGACACGGGAGTAAGAAAGGATTATTATTCCGACCCAACGGAAAATGCAGTTTTGATGAAAAAAATAATTGATTAGGGAATTGTGCAAAAATATTGTGTGTGCACCGAGAGGCAAATAATTATGAAAATTTTAGGAATTGAATCCTCATGTGATGAAACTGCGGCGGCAGTTGTTGAAAACGGCAGAATTGTAAGATCAAATATAGTTGCAACCTCTCTTGAAGAGCATAAGCTTTACGGCGGCGTTGTGCCTGAAATTGCCTCCCGTCGCCACGCTG
>JALEZT010000140.1 GCA_022772725.1 Eubacterium sp. | reverse complement strand
TGCAAGCCGTATTCCTTTTTCTGCCATCTTGATAACAGGTGCCGTGCCCGAGGCAAGCTTTGCGTTTGAGCCGGAATTTAAAACGGCAAAAACACCGCGCTTTTTGTATATTTCCATATCCTCATCCGTCAGCCAAACGCTGTGATATGCTCCGCCGCCGTAGTTAAAAAGTCCAAGCTCGTCAAAAAGAGCCGTCGGCGTTTTGCCGTGCCTTTCAATACATTCCTTAACCTCGCTTTGAGTTTCCGAGGAGTGCATAAAAACAGAAGCTTCGTATTTTTCGGCAAGCTCTGCAATGCCTTTCATTCGCTCAATTGAGGTTGTGTATTCTGCGTGAAAGCCGAGCTTATATGAAACAAGGTCGCCGTAGGAATTATATCTTTTATAGTATTCTTCAAGCAGAGGTATGCTTTCCTTAAAATTGTTTAAGCCGCAGGTCATAACAGTTCTGAAACCGAAATCCTGCGAGGCCTTCGCCATATTTTCCGGGAAATAATACATATCAAAGCAGGAGGAAATTCCGCTCGTTAGGTATTCAAGAAACGCAAGCTGGGAAAGTGTGTATATATCATTCGGCAAAAGCTTTGCTTCAAGCGGAAAAATCATATCGAAAAGCCACGGTTGAAGAGGCAAATCGTCTGCAAGGCTTCTTGCAAAGGTCATTGCCGAATGAGTGTGCGCATTTTTAAATGCAGGCATAATCAGCTTGCCGTTAAGATTTATTTCTCTGTCTGCCTTTTTGTCATAGCCTTTGCCAACGAAGCAAATCTCCGAGCCGTCAACCCAAACCTCGTCGTCTGTTATTTCAAGTCCGTTTTTTAAGGCAAGAACTTTGCCGTTGTAAAATCTAATCAAAGCAATGCCTCCTTTAAATTTTTATCAAACGGGGGATAAACTATCCCTTTGTCTGTTATAATCGCCGTTATCAGCGAATGGTCGGTAACATCAAATGAGGGGTTAAAGCATTTCGTTTCGGACAGGGCGGTCGGCTTTTCAAAAAACATATTTTTAATCTCGTCAGCCTCTCGCTCCTCTATAACAATTTCGTCTCCCGTTTTAATGCTGAAATCAACAGTTGAATAAGGCCCCAAAACATAAAAGGGTATGCCGTAATATTTTGCAAGCACAGCAACGGAGCTTGTGCCGATTTTATTAGCCGTGTCGCCGTTTGCCGCAACTCTGTCGCACCCAACAAGAACGGCGTTAATAAGCCCCTTTTTCATAACAAGACCTGCCATATTGTCGCATATCAGGGTAACATCAATGCCGTGCCTTTCAAGCTCGTAAGAGGTCAGCCTTGCACCTTGAAGAAGCGGTCGCGTTTCGTCTGAGTAAACCTTGAAATTATAACCCTTTTCCTTTCCCAAAATAAGAGGACCGAGCCCTGTTCCGTATTTTGAGGTTGCAAGCTCTCCTGCGTTGCAATGGGTCAGTATGCCGTCTCCGTCTTTAAGCAGAGATAGCCCGTATTCGCTGATTTTACGGCACATTTCAATATCTTCAAGATGAATAGCCTTTGCCTCTTCAATAAGGTCTTTTCCGTCTTTGTAAGCGTTCAAAATCCTTGCTGTTGCCCAAGAAAGATTAACTGCCGTCGGGCGCGAGGAGTCAAGATATTTCTTTGCCTTTTCAATGCTTTCTCCGTGAAAAAGCGCAAGAGAGTAGCCTGCAAAAATTCCTATCGCGGGTGCGCCTCTTACTTCAAGTCGCTTAATTGCGTTGTAGCAGTCCTCAATGCTTTTCATTTCCTTATAAAGCTCTTCATTCGGAAGCCTTGTTTGGTCAAGAATGAAAAGCCTGTTGTTTTCAAATTTAATATTTTCCATCATTAATGCTCTCAATAGTTTTAATTAACAGTTCTTTGAATTTTAAAGCCGATTTATCAGCCGTCTCCGAAACCTCCTCGGCAGTAACGGGCTTATTCGTTAATCCGCACGCAAGGTTTGTTATAACGCTGATTGCGCAAACCTCAAAGCCGCAATGCCTTCCTGCCTGCGCTTCAATTGCGGTGCTCATTCCAACCGCGTCCGCACCCAATCGGGCAAGCATTTTGATTTCCGCCTTTGTTTCAAAGGCAGGGCCTTTTAGCTGAACATAAGTTCCGCTTTTAATATCAATTCCCGCTTTAACGGCACATTTTGATATAACGCCGCGAAGCCTTTTACTGTAAACATCGCTCATATCGGGGAATCGAGGGCCTATGCTTTCGTCGTTCGCACCGATAAGAGGGGAGTCAACAAAGCAGGAAATATGGTCGTCAATAATCATTAAATCTCCTGCGTTTAAATCCTTGCTTATTCCTCCCGAGGCGTTGGTAAGTATAAGTGTTTTTGCTCCCAAGGCTCTCATCAGCCTAATGGGACTTGCAATCTGCTTTGCAGAATAGCCCTCATAAAAATGAACGCGCCCCTGCATACAAATAACCCTTGCGCCGTGAAGCGTTCCCATAACAAGCCTGCCTGCGTGAAGCGGAGCGGTTGAAACGGGAAAATCGGGGATGTCTTTGTAGTCAACCGAGCAAATCTCATCAATTTCTTTTGCAAAATCTCCCAAGCCCGAGCCTAAAACAATAGCAATATCGGGAATGAAATCCGTTTTGCTTCTGATAAAATCAACCTGTTTTTTCAGCATAATATCACCGTAAATTCAAAATATGCTTTTATTATAATTTATTTTAATGATTAAATCAATAAAATGCTATTGCATTATTAAATTAATTTTGTTATTATTAATGAGTGATATTTTCATTTTGCGGAGGGTATTATGAAAAAAGCAGTTTCATTAATATTGTGTGCAGTTCTTGCACTTGCGGCTTTCACAGGCTGTTCAAAGGCAGAGGAGCTGTCCTACGATGTTGTACTTATTACCGACGGCGCAACGGTAACCGACGGCGCCTATAATGAAAGCGCGTGGAACGGCGTTAAGGATTTCGCAGAGGAGGCAGGCGTAACATATCGCTATTATCAGCCGCCTGTTGAGGAAGACAGCGAATTAACAACCGATGCCGCGCTTAAATATATAGACCTTGCCGCTGACAAGGGAGCAAAATATATTGTTCTTCCGTCAGAGGTGTTTGAGGTTGCGGCTTTTGAGGCTTCAAGAAATTATCCCGAAATTAATTTCATTCTTGTTAACGGTAAGCCCCACGCAGAGAATGACGAAACAGACGCTTATATCGGCAATGTTATGTGCGTTTCATTTAACAGTCTCCAAAGCGGATTTCTTGCAGGCTATAATGCCGTTATTAGCGGCAACACAAAGCTTGGCTATTTCGGCTCAATCAATTCCGACACTTCAAGCAGCTACGGCGCAGGCTTCGTTCAGGGAGCCGCCTATGCCGCAGATGAGCTCGGTATCCCGGTAACTCTTGATTATGCCGATTACGATTCTCCCTTCCTTGATTTTGATTATGATTTTACTTTAACCGCAAATTATGAAAAAATCGAAAATATCAATGAAGAATGTTATGTTGTTAAGGTTGAAAACGGAACAGGCTCGGGAACATACACAGAGGGCTCTAATGTAACCGTTAAGGCAGACCCTGCTCCCGAGGGAATGGTTTTTGACCACTGGGATTATAAGAGCGACACCGAGGGTGTTAAGGATAAAAAGGTTAATCTTTCAACAACGAAGAAAACCGAAACTAATCTCCTTGTTGAAAAATGCAGCTGCACAATAACCGCAGTTTATAAAGAGGCTGAGTCTCAAACATATCCCGTAACGGTAAACGCTCCCGAGGGCTATGAGGCAGAGGCTCAAACGCAGTATGTTGTTGCAGATGCCTCCTGCGAGGTTAAGGCTCCTGCCGCTCAATCCGGTATGAAATTCGATCATTGGGAAATCAGCACAGACGCCGAGGGCGTTATAGACGATATTTATGCCCCAACCACTTGGGTTCATATTTCCGAGGAAACGCAGGGCGTAACGCTCACTCCTGTTTATACAGAAAGCGAAAAGCCAACCTTTAAAGTAACGGTTGTTATGGGCGAGGGTGCCGCTTATGAGTCAACGCAAACAGGCTCTTATCTTCCCGGCGACTATGTTGAGGTTTCAGCCGCAGAGCCTATGGAGGGATATATCTTCACTCATTGGTCTAATGAGGATTCCGACGGCTACGGCGCAGGAATTGAAATGGAAAATGAGTTTTATCCAAACACAAGCTATGAAATGGTAAATCGTTATCAGGCAGTTGTTGAAAAAATGTATGACGCAGGCGATTCAATAGTTTTTGCAGGCGGTAATGATGAATGTAATGCAGTTGCAGATGCAACATGGAAATACAGCTATCAAAAGCTTGCAATCGGCGCAGAGAATTGGCAGTGCGGCTGGGATAATTATTTCTCAACGGCGGTTAAGGATTATGCCTCTGCCGTAAAGGCTTGCCTTGCAGACTTCAAGGGCGGATATACATATAACGGAGATTGCTCAAATAACGGTATTTATATGGATGTTGTTAATGAGGAAAATCAGCAGGCTTATGATAATGTTTATTCAAAGCTCGCTTCGGACGATATTCCTGTTATTAATGTTGCTCCCGGCGCAGATGTTAGGCTTGTTAATTCCTCAAAGTGCTTAACGCTTAATTACTGGATTGAGGTTCCGGAAAACACAATTGTTGTTGATATGTAATATGATTTAAAATTTTATATTATAATAATTAAGGCTTCAAAAGCATTTCGCTTTTGAAGCCTTTTTGCGTTTCTTAATATTCAATTTCTCCCGTGAAAACAAGGTTGCAGTCGCCCGTAAGGGTAACGGCTTCATCGGTGTAATTAACTATAAGGTCGCCGCCGCGAAGCTTAACGGTTATATCAACACCCTTTGAACAAAAGCCGTTTTCAACTGCGGCAATCGCCGCCGCGCACGCTCCTGTTCCGCAGGCCTGCGTTTCGCCGTTTCCTCGCTCCCAAACACGCATTTTTATAGTTCTGTTGTTAACAACTCTAACAAATTCCGTGTTTATCCTTTCGGGGAAAATTTCAGCCGTTTCAAATTTCGGTCCTGTTTCTTCAATATTAATATTATCAACATTGTCAACAAAAACAACGCAATGCGGATTGCCTACGGAAACGCAGGTTATTTCATATTCGCCTCCTGCAATGTTAACAGGCCTTGAAATAATCCTTTCTCCGTCAAGCAATGCAGGGATTTCCTGCGGATTAAACTGTGCTTTTCCCATATTAACGGTAACAGAGGAAACCTTTGAATTTCTCGTGAAAAGCTCAAGCTCCTTAATTCCGCTTGCCGTTTCAATCGTCATTCTTTCCTTTTTAACAATGCCGTTATCGTAAAGATATTTACCAACGCACCTAATTGAATTTCCTGCCATCTTGCCCTCGGAGCCGTCAAGGTTGAAAATTCTCATCTTTGCGTCTGCAATTTCAGAGCTTTCAATAAGAACAATTCCGTCGCCGCCGATGCCCCTGTGTCTGTCTGTAAATTCAATAGCAAAGCTTTCGGGGCAGGTGATAATACCGCATTGATTGTTAAAGAAAATATAATCGTCGCCCGTGCCGTGCATCTTGCTGAATTTCAGTATGCCCTTTTCCTTTCGCATATTGTTTATATCAACAAGCTCCGTGTTCATCTGATTATATCTGCTTGCGATAATATCGGCAAGCGCGTTTGCCGTGTCAAGCGAGGTAAGCGTTGCAATGCCAAGCTGATTTGCTCTGTTAAAGAGCTTAATGTAATCGTCAATGCTCTTTTTGTCGCTCTTGCCGGTATAAACAATATAGTCAAGCCTTCCGCTTTCAACAAGCTCCATAATGGAGTTGTCCTCGCGGAGCTTGTTTACAACACTAACCTTTATGCCAAGGCTTTCGATAGCCCTTGCCGTTTCGGGCGTTGCCCAAATATCAGCTCCTATATCGTCAAGCTTTTTTGCAAGAGAAACAATTTCATATCTGTCCTGCTTCGTAACGGTAATAAGAACGCCGTGCCTTTCCTTTTTGTGAAATTCATCAACCTTGAAGCCTGCCGAAACAAGCCCCTTGAAAAGTGCTTCGTTAAGGTTTTTACCAACCCCGAGCACCTCTCCCGTTGATTTCATTTCAGGCCCTAATTTACTGTTAACATCATTAAGCTTTTCAAAGCTGAAAACGGGAACCTTAACCGCAAAATAGGGAGGTGCCTTGTAAAGACCTGTTCCGTAGCCGAGCTCTTCAAGGCTTGCACCAACCATTATTTTTGATGCAAGCTCAACCATAGGAACGCCTGTTACCTTGCTGATATAAGGAATTGTTCTTGACGCCCTCGGATTAACCTCAATAACATAAAGCTCGTTTTGGTAAATAAGGTACTGAATGTTAACAAGTCCCTTTGTTCCGAGCGAAAGCGCAAGCTTTTCCGAAATATCACATATTTTGCGAAGCATTTTATCCTGAATGTTGTATGGCGGATAAACGGCAATTGAGTCGCCGCTGTGAACTCCTGCGCGCTCAATGTGCTCCATAATTCCTGGAATAAGAACATCCTTGCCGTCTGAAATGCAGTCAACCTCAAGCTCCGTTCCCATCATATATTTGTCAACAAGAACGGGATTTTCAATGCCCTGTTTAAGAATAATGCCCATATACCGCTCAACATCTTCATCGGTGTAGGCAATGGTCATATTCTGTCCGCCGATAACATAACTCGGTCTTAAAAGCACGGGATAGCCAAGCTCGTTACCTGCCTTAATAGCCTCTTCAAGAGTTGTAACAGAGGTGCCCTTCGGTCTGTATATTCCGAATTTTTCAAGCAGAGCGTCAAACTTTTCTCTGTCCTCCGCAACATCAATACCCTCGGCAGAGGTGCCAAGAATTTTAATACCGTTATCATCAAGAAATTTAGTCAGCTTAATCGCAGTCTGACCGCCAAAGGCAACAACAACTCCCTCGGGCTTTTCAACCTTAATAACATTCATAACATCCTCGGGAGTAAGAGGCTCAAAATAAAGCCTGTCTGCCGTGTCAAAATCGGTCGAAACAGTTTCGGGATTGTTGTTTATTATGATAACCTCGTAGCCGAGCTCTTTAAGCGTCCAAACGCAGTGAACGGAGGAATAGTCAAATTCAATTCCCTGACCGATACGAATGGGTCCCGAGCCGAGAACTATAATGCGCTTTTTATCTCCTCTTTCAAGCTCTCTGCTTTCACATTCGTTTTCATAAGCAGAATAAAAATAAGGCGTTTCAGCGGCAAATTCCGCGCCGCAGGTGTCAACCATTTTATAAACTGCGTTTTTGTGATAGGCAAGGGGAGAGCGGCTTATTCTTTCAATAGCCTCGTCCGTGTAGCCAAGCTTTTTTCCTTTAAGATATAGCTCATTAGAAACGGGTGTGTTTTCAATCTGCCTTTCATAATCGCAAAGATTTTTAAGCTTATATAAAAACCACTCGTCAATCATTGTTATGCGGTGTATTTCATCAACTGATATTCCGCTTTTGAGTGCCTTAAATACCGTGAAAAGCCTTAAATCGTCTTGATTTTTTAATGCGCTTCTTATGTCTGCTTCGTCGGTTGCTTTTCTGTTTAAGGTGTCAAGTCCTATTTCAGCACCTCTTATAGCCTTCATCAGTGCCGCCTCAA
>JALEZT010000131.1 GCA_022772725.1 Eubacterium sp. | reverse complement strand
CGGCTGTCCCTGCGGTGCTTGCGCTCGGCGCGGCGGCGTTAATTCTTAAAAAACGCTCTAAATAAAATGTTTTAAACAATAAAAATGCTTCGAGGCATCAGCGCCCCGAAGCATTTATTTTTGTTGATTATATCGCAGGGCGAATTGCCCGTCCCAATTAACAGGGGAAACACCATTTTCGGCAGGAGTAAATCTGCGATTCGGCATTCGGCAGGAGTAAACCCCTGCCCTACGGGGTATATAAAACCTCAACGATATTTTTTGTAGGGGTCGGTTTCCACGCCGACCCGTTTTGTGCGGAACGCCGAGGACGGCGTTCCCTACGAGTTTAATTAAACCTTAATGATATTTTGTAGGGAGTGGCGGTCTCACCTGTCGATTCGGTCGGTGCTTCTGCTGACGCAGAGGTGTCCACCGGACACCCGCACCCTCGACACTCCGATTATGCGGGAGAACGCAGTTCTCCCCTACGGTGTGGCATTAAGGTTATTTAATAATAAAATGTGTATTTGTAGGGGACGGCGTTCCCTACGAGAAAGCAAAACGATTTATTCACTTTCGCTGTAATACGGCTCCATTGAAACCTGCTCCTTTGCGTTTACGGGCTGATACTTATCTTGATAATAGTTTTCCGTGTAGCTGTCAAAATTTCCGTCAGGCATAACGGTTATTACGGTGCAGCCTCTCTGCGAGCCGTAATTTTTTATATCCTTGTATGCAAGATAATCTATTGTGTAGCCGTAAGAAAGGCGTATTCCCTTATATTCAAGCGAAATATTGTTTAAATGGTCGTGGCCGAAGAACATTCCCTGCGTTGAGCCGAGCTCTGCCGCTTTATCAAAGAAGCCGTAGTTTTTCTCACTCGGATAAACAACAATGTCAATTTCTCCCGTTTCGCCGTAATAATATTTAACATCCTCGGTGTCGGTAAAATCATTGTCGCGGTATTCATAGTATGCAGTCTGCATTTCTTGAATCGGGATATGGAAAAAAGCAAGAGACTTAGGTGTAACTCCGTTGTTTTCCTGCGTCAGCTCGTTAATTTCGTTTTCATACCATTCAATCTGATTTTCGTGAATACAGTCGTATTTCCAGCTAAGGACCGGCAAAATTTGAGGGCAAAACAATCGAGTTTTATTTGTTATTTATAATAAATTTTGCCTCTCCAACGGATTTCTCTTCATTGCCTAAGACAAGAGCAAATATTCCGCCTGCCGATATACCAACCCTTTTTATTTAACTACCGATTTTGTTGCTTTATAAAAATATAATATAAATTTTACATAAAAACCTCTAAAAGCTATTGACAAGTGAATTATATATGCGTATAATGAACAAATGAACACAAGTTCATATAATCATAGATTATGGAGGCGAATTTATGCTTGATGAAGAATTAATGTATGACCTTGCCGATTTATTCAAGATTTTTTCGGATTCAACAAGGGTTAAAATTCTTTGCTCTCTGTTTGAAAATGAGTTGAGCGTAACGGAGATAACCGAGGCAACGGGAGTTTCGCAAACGGCGGTTTCCCATCAGCTTCGCATTTTAAAGCAAAATCATCTTGTTAAGTATAAAAGAGACGGAAAGCAGATGATATATTCTCTTTCCGACGAGCATGTTAAAACAATAATTAACTGCGGAATAGAACACATTGAGGAGTGAAAAACATGTCAGAACATAAGCATAAATACGAACACGAGCACGCAGAGGGCTGCTCCTGCGGCTGTGAGCACGAGCATTCACATTCGGATGATTGCGGCTGCGGTTGCGGACACGATCACGAGGAAGAGATAAGCAAAAAGGATTTTGGCTTTAAGGTCGGCTTCGGCGGAGCACTGCTTATTATCGGATATATACTTTCGGAATTTACCGAGGTTAGCAGTGTTATCCCTCTTATTTGCTTTGCGGTTTCCTATATTATAATAGGCTTTAATATTATTAAGGAAGCAATTGAGGGAATAGCCCACGGAAATATTTTTAACGAAAACTTTTTGATGGCAATTGCCTCGATAGGCGCATTTGTTATCGGGGAATACACAGAGGGATGCGCAGTTGTTTTACTCTATACAATAGGCGAATATCTGCAAGGCGTTGCGCTCGGAAAAAGCAGAAAATCAATCAGAGATATGCTTCAATCCGCTCCCCAGCAGATTTGCGTTATAAGAGATGAAAAGCAAATTCTTGTTGATCCGTCAGAGGTTAAGGTGGGCGAAATATTTGTTGTTAAGCCCGGCGAAAAGGTTGAGATAGACGGCGTTATTGAAAGCGGAAGCGCAGAGGTTGATATGTCTGCCTTAACGGGCGAAAGCATTCCTGCATCTCTTTCGGCGGGCGACGAAATCCTTTCCGGCTCAATAAATATTGACGGAATGTTGAAAATCAAAGCGATAAAAGCATACAGCGAATCAACCGTTTCAAGAATTATGGAAATGATTGAGGACGCAAACGGCAAAAAGAGCAAAACGGAAAAATTCATAAGCCGCTTTGCAAAAATATACACGCCGATAGTTTGCCTTATCGCGCTTTTGATAATAGTTGTTCCTCCGCTTTTCTTCGGCGGAGATTGGAGCGAATGGGCTTACAGAGGACTTTCCGCGCTTGTTGTTTCCTGCCCATGCGCAATAGTTATTTCTATTCCGCTCGGCTTCTTCGGCGGTCTGGGCGCGTGCTCAAAGCAGGGAATATTGATTAAGGGAAGCAATTATCTTGAAATGCTTGCAAAATTTAATATCGGCGTTTTTGATAAAACGGGAACAATAACAAGCGGAAAATTTGAATTTGTAAGCTGTGAATGTGTTCATTGTCATTGCGCGGATAAGGCGGAGCACCGCGAGCTTATCAGCCTTATTGCCGCCTGCGAAAAATATTCAAGCCATCCCATTGCAAAATCAATCAATCTTGCCTTCGGTCAGTATGCGGAAAATCTTAATGTTGAGGATGCGAAAAACTATGCGGGAATGGGTGTTTCCGCAGTTATAGACGGCAAAAAATATTATGCGGGAAATGAAAAGCTTATGCGCAAGGCAGGAGTTGAATTTGAGGAAACAAAGCTTGTCGGCACCGCAATATATCTTTGCAGTGAAACGGAATTTTTAGGCGATATTGTTTTTGCAGACGTTATTAAAGAGGACAGTAAAAATGCAATATCCGCTCTTTGCAGAGACGGAGTTAAGAAAACCGTTATGCTCACGGGAGATAAGGAGCCTATCGCCGCAGACATTGCTCAAAAGGCGGGAATTGATGAGCATTTTTCAAGGCTTCTTCCCGATGAAAAGGTTGAAAGGGTTAGTGCTCTTAAAGAGAGTGAAAGGGATATCGTTTTATATACGGGCGACGGTATTAACGACGCACCCGTGCTTGCAAAGGCAGATGTTGGCGTTGCAATGGGCGGTATCGGCTCAGACGCGGCAATCGAGGCGGCTGATGTTGTTGTTATGAGCGACAGCCTCTCAAAGATTTACACAGGCAGAAAAATCGCAAAGAAAACAATGCGCATTGTTAATGAAAATATCATTTTCAGCCTCGGCGTTAAGCTGCTTATAATTATCGGTTGTGCAGTCGGCATTTTTGATGAAAATGCAATGTGGCTTGCCGTTTTCGGCGATGTGGGCGTTTGCCTTATTGCAATTGCAAATTCGCTTCGCGCGCTTTATCATAAGTCTGAAAAAGTTAAAAAGAAAAAATAAATATGTTCAAACGGTTGACAAGTGAGTAACACAGTCATATAATGTTATCACAAAATATTTTCAGGGCGGGGCGAAATTCCCCACCGGCAGTAAGAGGGT
>JALEZT010000123.1 GCA_022772725.1 Eubacterium sp. | reverse complement strand
CAATACATATTTTTTCACAGAGATTGAGCAGTTATTCGTCAATTTTTTGTCAATCTCAAATAAAAACAGAGTTATTTTTATAAAAAAGCGTTATTTTATCTCTTTTGAGGAGTGCTTTGCTTTAACCCTTTCGGGAAGATTTAGAAGCACTATTGAGCCCAAAATAAGCGCAATACCGATAATTTTCAAAACGCCTGCGGACTCCTTATAAACCGTAAAGCCGATAAGACAACCGACAAGCGGCTCAACCGCAACAATTATAGCCGCCGAGGAGGCTTCAAGATGCTTTAAGCCGATTGTGTATAAAACATAAGGCATAACGCCGCAAAGAATTGCCGAGGCGATGCTTAATGCAATAATCTTCGGCTCTGCAACGCATTTTTGCACAAGCTCCGACGGCTTAACAAAAAATGCAAAGCCGAATTCGGCAAAAAGGAAGGTGTAAAAGGTTATTGTCATACTGCCATAGCCCTTTTCAATTGCCAATCTGCCGAAAACAGAATAAAGCGCATAGCCTATTCCTGCGCCGATTCCGATTAAAAAGCTTTTTACTGTTAGCGCCTGTGCTCCCGAAAGCATTCCCGAAACAAAGAAGCAGCCTGCAACTGTTGCGATGATTGCGATGAATTTTTTTGCGTTTAATTTCTCTTTAAAAAGAAGCGCGGAAAAAAGCATAACCCACACGGGCGAGGTGTAAAGAAGCGAAACGGCAACGGAAACCTCTGCCGTTATCATAGTTGTGAAATAGCACCAGCTGAAAAAGGTTAGGCTTAAAACACCGCTTCCGATAAACACCCAAATATCGCGCAGTTTAATTTTTAAAAGAGAGGGCTTGCTGATTAAAACCGCAAAAAGCATAACAACTGCGCAAACAAAAAATCTTAAAAAGCCCATTTCCATGCTTGAAACGCCGAACGCACCGAGCGGATTAACAAAAAGGCTTATTATTCCCCAAAGCACTCCTGCGCCTGCAACGCACATACCTGCCGTTTTCTTATTCATCGGCAGGCACCCCGTATTTCTGCGCAATAACGGAATTTCTGTATTCCTTTTCTTCCGTTACCTCGCGGATAACCTCAATTCCCTGCGGAATTTCAAACTGCTCGTTTTCGCTTTTCAGCTCAATTTCGAGAAGTGCAATATCCTGCCAAAACGGGAAAACATCAAGCTCAAAGCATTTATTTTTATAAAGGATAAGATAACGCCTTTTTGAAAGAACCCTTTCGCCCTTAACGGCATTTTCATATTCCTCTTTTGAAATTCGGCTTTCAAGCTCCGTTCGCTTTATATCGGAAATTTTAATTTTCTGCGTTTTAATATAGATATATTCGCCGTTTTTACCTCTTTTTCTGACGCGAAAGCGTTCGCCGTTTTTATTAATGTATGCCTGACTGATTTCAACAAAATCACAAACGGGAAAGGAGGCGAGCAGGCTTTCCTCGGGGCGTGAAATAAGGAATTTTCTTTCTATCTCATAGCGCTTCGGTATGCCGAAAAAGAAATCCATTTCGGCAAAAAGCTCTTCATCGCTTTGAGCACACCTTAAATGCTCGTTGCCTATCCATTTTTCAGCTTCCCCCTGCTCTGCGCCGTCGGTTAAAAACACTGCCGAATATTCATTTTTTGATTTTTCGTTTTCGTATTCGGGATTAAAGCAAAGCTCTGCCCTGCCCGAATAGCGATTTTCAATTTCACGCCTTGGCGCATTGCCGATAACGGCTACCTTTTCCATAGTTTAAACCTTTTCTTTTTCTCTTTTATTTTTCAAATCCTTTGCCTGATACGGCTTTTTGGCAAGCATAAAAGCAAACAGGGCAATAACCGCAAACGCGGCAACGGTAAACACGCTGAACTCGCCCTGAGTGATAAGAAGCGTTAATCTGTAAACAACGAGGGAAACGCAATAAGCGAAAAAGCACTGATATCCGATTGCAAACGCAGTCCATTTTGAGCTGTTCATTTCTCTGCGTATTGCGCCCATAGCGGCAACGCACGGAGCACAAAGGAGATTGAAAATGAGGAAGGAATAGCCCTCTGCCGCAGTAAACGCCTCTGCCAAATTACTGTAAAGCACACCGAAAACGCCTACGATTTCCTCCTTTGCAAGCAGGCCGAGAAGCGTTGCAACGGTTGCCTGCCATGTGCCGAAGCCGAGAGGAGTGAAGATGAAATTAATTGCCGAGCCAACATAGGCAAGAACGGAATTATCCATGGAATCAACCATAGAAAGCCTGCCTGCTTCAACGCCGAAGTTTGAAAGAAACCAAACGGCGCAGGAGGCCAAAAGAATTATTGTGCCTGCCTTTTTGATATAGCTCCATGTTCTGTCCCATGTTGCGCGGAAAACAGATTTAAAGGTTGGCAGATGATAGCTCGGAAGCTCCATAACGAAGGGAGACGCCTCGCCGCTGAAAAGCTTTGTTTTTTTCAGCATAATACCGCTTAAAATAATTGAGGCTATGCCAACGAAATATGCGCTTGGCGCAACCCACCATGCTCCGCCGAAAAGAGCACCCGAAATAAGCGCAATAACGGGAAGCTTTGCTCCGCAGGGGATAAAGGTTGTTGTTATAACCGTCATTCTGCGTTCCTTTTCGTTTTCAATTGTTCGGCTGCTCATTATTCCGGGAACACCGCAGCCCGTGCCGACGAGTATCGGAATAAAGCTTTTTCCCGAAAGACCGAATTTTCTGAAAAGCTTATCCATAATAAATGCTATACGGCTCATATATCCGCAGTCTTCAAGGAATGAAAGAAAAACGAAAAGCACGAAAATCTGCGGAACAAAGGATAATACGGCACCGACTCCTGCAAGTATGCCGTCAACAATAAGGCTTATAAGCCACGGCGAACAGTTAATTCCCGTTAAGAAATTCGTTACGATAAGCGGCAGTCCGTTATCGCTGAAAATATTGTTTGTTATCAGCTCCGAAAGCTTTCCCCCAACGGTTGTTACGGAAAGATAATAAACACAAAACATTATCAACGCGAAAATCGGGAGCGAAAGATATTTATTAGTTACTATTTTATCTATTTTTTCGGTTACGGGTGTTTTACCGCTTTTTGTTCTGCATTCGTCAATACAGCTTGTTATGTATCTGTAACGCTGGTCGGCAATAATGCTTTCACTGTCGTCATCATAATATTTTTCAACATCTGCAATAATACTTGTGCAATCGGGAAAATCCTTTGAAACAAGAGGGTCCTTTTCAAAAATTTTAGTTGCATAATAGCGCTTATGCAGCATATCCGTTCCCTCGGGAAGCATTGCGGAAATAAAATGAATTGCGGATTCAACACGGTCGTCAAAGCTATGATGAATGGGCGGAATGCCCTTATTTGTTCTTGCAAGCTCAACCGCCTTTTTAGCGCATTTTTTAACGCCCGTTCCCTTTAACGCCGATATTTCAAAGCACACACAACCGAAATGCTCGCTGATTTCTTCAAGATTTATAACATCGCCGTTTTTCTTAACAACATCAATCATATTGATTGCCATTATAACGGGTATGCCTATTTCGCAAAGCTGAGTTGTTAAATAAAGATTTCTTTCAAGATTTGTGCCGTCAATAATATTAAGTATTGCATTCGGCTCTTCATTAACAAGATAATTTCTTGCAACAACCTCCTCGGGTGTATAGGGAGAAAGGCTGTAAATTCCCGGCAAATCAGCAATAACAACATCGTTCTCGCCGATAAGCCTGCCCTCCTTTGCCTCAACGGTTACTCCCGCCCAGTTGCCGACATACTGATTAGAGCCCGTCAGCGAATTAAATAGCATTGTTTTTCCGCAGTTTGGATTTCCTGCAAGCGCAATTTTAATCATTTTCCCATCTCCGATTTTATATAATCACAGTATAATTTTAAAATATCAATATCGGTTTTTTCATAAACCATACGCGCACCGACTGCGTCCTCTATCTCATTAAAGACTGCTCTGCCGTTATCAAAAACAAAATCCATTCCGATATAATCATATTCAAGCAGAGAAGCGATTTTTTGAACAAGCCTTTGCTCGTCCTTACTCATATTATAAATATGTGCCTCTCCTCCGAGGCAGAAATTTGAACGAAAATCATTGTTATTAACACGAAGAATTGACGCAATAATTTCTCCGCCGATAAGCCAAACGCGTAAATCCTTCCCCATATCAGAGGCAGGCTTTTGATAAACATATCCCTCTTTAATTTCAAAGCCGTTTTCGGTTATAAGCGAAACATTTTTACCGCCCTTGCCGTCAATCGGCTTTTCAACAACGGGGGCGGTTGCTTGATTTATCGGCATAATTTCTATGCCGTTTTTCTGCATAAATTCATAGCATTTGCGCTTATCGTTTGCAAGAAGCGAAAGAGAATACGGATTGAAAACACGCACTCCCCTGACTTCAAGCGCTTCGGCAATTTCTGCATTATCCGTTCTGTTTACGGCAAAATCAATTTTATCGGGTATTTCGTCCTTTCCGCTGATAACGAGCGGAATTTCAAGGAGCCCCGTTATTTTTTCAACGGCAAAGGCATTTCGCCTTGCCTCCTCTTCGGTGTAAATAAGTATTCCGTTCATTATTCTTTATCGGCAATCCTTCTTTTAATTTCTTCAAAAATCATCGGTGCGGTATCTATGCCCGTGCAATTCATAAGGTTGATTATGTGGGCGTTACTGTTTACCTCGCAAACAACGCCGTTTTCAAAAATATCAACTCCGCCGAAGGTTAAGCCGAGAACACGGCACGCTTTTTGTGCAAGTGCTTTTTCGCTTTCGCTCGGCACATATTTCTCGGCAGAAGCACCGTTTGTTACATTTGCGCGGAAATCATTTTGATTAACACGCTTCATAGCCGCAACGGCTTTGCCGCCGATAACCTCAATTCTTATATCCCTGCCCTTGCAGGAGGACACAAATTCCTGCAAAATAAAGGGCTTTTCGGTTATATGCTCCAAAATCTCCTGCCTTGAACGGCAAAGAAAAACCTGCTCGCCAAACGAGCCGAAGCACTCCTTAAACACAAGCGGAAGCCCGAGAATTTCTATGCTTTTATCAACAAAGGCGCTGTAATCCTCCTTAAAAAAGGAAAGCGGAGCAATAAGTGTTTTGGGCTGAGGAACAGAGCCTAAAAGCGCAAGATAAGTTTTCGCTTTATTATCGCAAAGCTCTATGCTTTCGGCATTGTTAAAGACGGGAACGCCCTGCTTTTCGAGCAAGCGGGCAGTTAAGGAATCCTTATCCCAAAAAAGCGCAAAATCGCATTTCGGCACCTCGCAGGCTAAATCAAGATTTGTTTTTATTTCAAGCTCAATATCGCAATCGCGGGCGGCTTTGAGCAGATGAGAATGAAGCATATCATATTTTTCGCCCTTTAAAAAGGCATTAACCGCAAGTATTCCCTTCAACTGCTCATCTCCCTTTTTAACAATTTGTATAATTGTAGCATTTTTCCTTGCTTTTTTCAATGCAGTGATATAAAATATATATATTCTTTTTGCAGATAAATATTTAGGAAAGGCTACGGTGATGAAAATGACGGAATACAAATTAAAATACGGATGCAATCCAAACCAAAATCCTGCAAGAATACATCTTGACGGCAAGGAGCTGCCGTTTCAAATTCTTAACGGAAGCGCAGGATATATTAATCTGCTTGACGCATTCAACTCATGGCAGCTTGTTAAGGAATTAAAGGAAGCAACAGGGCTTCCGAGTGCGGCTTCCTTCAAGCATGTTTCCCCCGCAGGTGCGGCTGTTGCTCAGCCATTAACCGAAACAGACAGAAAGGTTTGCTTTGTTCCCGACGGACTTGAGCTGACACCTATTGCGCAGGCTTATGTTAGAGCAAGAGGCTGCGACAGAGTTTCCTCCTTCGGCGATTTTGCGGCATTATCCGATGAGTGCGACGCGTGCGTTGCGGAATTTCTTGTTAAAGAGGTTTCGGACGGAATTATTGCTCCGTCATACACCGAGGAAGCACTTGAAATCCTTAAAAAGAAAAGACGCGGAAATTATCTTATCATTCAAATAGACGAAAATTATGTTCCGGAGGAGCTTGAAACAAAGCAGGTTTTCGGCATTAAATTTGAGCAGAAGAGAAACAACGCTAAGATAACGATGGATCTTTTCAACGATATGCCAACAAAGATTAAGGACATTCCCGAAATTGCAAAAATTGATTTGCTTATTTCAATGATAACTCTTAAATACACGCAGTCTAACTCCGTTTGCTACGCCTTGGGCGGACAGACAATCGGCGTTGGCGCAGGTCAGCAGTCAAGAATCCACTGCACTCGCCTTGCAGGAAATAAGGCAGACAATTTCTGGCTTCGCAGAAACGAAAAGGTGCTTAATCTTCCGTTTATTGACGGCATAAGAAAATGCGAGGCAGACAATGCAATAGACCTTTATATCAGCGATGAATATGAAGACCTTTATAAAAACGATTTGTGGAAAAAATATTTCACCGAAAAGCCCGAACCGTTTACAAAGGAGGAAAAGGCAGAGTGGCACAAAATGATGGATCTTGTTGCTCTCGGCTCCGACGCCTTCTTCCCGTTTGAGGACAACATTGAGCGCGCAGTTAAATCGGGTGTTAAATATATTGCTCAGCCCGGCGGCTCCGTTAGAGACCAAAATGTTATTGAATGCTGTGATGATTTCGGTATTGCAATGGCAATGACAGGAATAAGACTTTTCCATCATTAATATAATAAAATTTTTTAAAAGCTTCGGGAACGGTTTTCCGAGGCTTTTTTATTGATACACCATAGGGTATTCTCCCGTTATGTTTTAGACAAACAAGAAAAAGCGGGCGAACGCAGTTCGCCCCTACGAAACGATATTAAAAACAGCGTAGTTTGTGTTGTTTTATCAACAATATAAAAGCACCGCAGAAATCTGCGGTGCTTTGTTGATTTATTGATTATTTGAGAGCATTTTTAACTGCTTCAAGCTCATCCTCAAGCTCCTGAGGAAGAGTGTCGCCGAACTTAGCATAAAGCTCGTCAACGCCTTTGAGTTCTTCCTCCCAAGCGTCCTTATCAACATCAAGAATCTTTTCAAGATCCTCTGTTGTCATATCAAGGCCTTCAAGGTTGATATCCTCTGCCTTAGGAAGATAGCCGATAGGAGTTTCAACAGCATCTACCTTGCCTTCGCAACGGTCGATAATCCAATCAAGAACACGAAGGTTATCGCCGAAGCCGGGCCAAAGGAAGTTGCCCTCATCGTCCTTACGGAACCAGTTAACATTAAAGATTTTCGGTGCCTTATCGGGATCAAGAGTTTTACCGATTTCAATCCAATGCTTCCAATAATCGCCCATATTATATCCGCAGAACGGAAGCATAGCCATAGGATCACGACGAACAACGCCTACTGCGCCTGTTGCGGCAGCAGTTGTTTCAGAGCCCATAATTGAGCCAACGAAAACGCCGTGGTTCCAGCTCTTTGACTGATATACGAGAGGAGTGAGCTTTGCTCTTCTGCCGCCGAATACGAAAGCAGAAATCGGAACACCCTGCGGATTTTCAAATTCAGAGGAGATGCAGGGGCAGTTAACTGCGGGAGCAGTAAATCTTGAATTCGGATGTGCACCCTTTTCATCAGACTCTGCGCCGTTCCAGGGATTGCCCTTCCAGTCGATAGCATTTGTTGGCGGATTCTTATCAAGACCCTCCCACCAAACTGTGTTGTTATCAAGATTATGGCAAACATTAGTGAAGATTGTGCCCTTCTTTGTTGAAGCAAGAGCATTCGGATTTGATTTTTCATTTGTTCCGGGAGCAACGCCGAAGAAGCCGTTTTCGGGGTTGATAGCATAAAGTCTGCCGTCAGGACCTTTTCTTATCCAGCTGATATCGTCGCCAACGCACCAAACCTTATAGCCTTTCTTCTGATATCCCTCCGGAGGAATAAGCATTGCAAGGTTTGTTTTTCCGCATGCGCTCGGGAATGCCGCGCAGATATATTTGATATCTCCGTTTGGCTTTTGAAGGCCGAGGATAAGCATGTGCTCTGCCTGCCACATCTCGTTTTTACCGAGATAGGAAGCTATACGAAGCGCAAAGCACTTTTTGCCGAGAAGAACGTTTCCGCCGTAAGCAGAGTTAACGGAAATAATTGTGTTGTCCTCCGGGAACTGGCAGATCCATCTATTTT
>JALEZT010000122.1 GCA_022772725.1 Eubacterium sp. | reverse complement strand
AACGCAGTTAATCCTTTCGGATTAACGAGTATTTTAACGAAGAGTAAGGGCAATATCTGCCACGATAAACCGTGGTTCGGATTATTACCGTTACCCTAATGTTAATTATTTCTCCGGAACAGGTCTGCGAAGCTTAATGTGAGTTTCACGAAGCTGCATTTCCGTTACCGTATTCGGTGCGCCGAGGAGCATATCCTGCGCATTTGAATTCATCGGGAAAGCGATAACCTCCCTAATGTTTTCTTCATCTTGAAGAAGCATAATCATTCTGTCCACACCCGGAGCCATACCTGCGTGAGGCGGTGCGCCGTAATGGAAGGCATTATAAAGAGCACCGAATTTTTCCTTAACGGTTTCCTCCGAATAGCCTGCCATTTCAAATGCCTTAACCATAACATCGGGGCGGTGGTTTCTTACTGCGCCCGAGGAAAGCTCAACTCCGTTGCAAACAATATCATACTGATAAGCCTTGATTTTGAGCGGGTCCTCATTAAGAAGCGCGTCCATTTCGCCCTGCGGCATAGAGAACGGATTGTGAGTAAAGATTAGCTTTCCGTCATCATCCTTTTCAAACATCGGAAAATCCGTTATGAAGCAAAGCTCAAACTTTGATTTATCTATCAAATCAAGACGGTTTGCAAGCTCTGTTCTGATTTGACCTGCAAAATCGTTAACGTGCTTAGGAGTGTCGCAGATGAAGAACAAGGTGTCATCTGTTTTAAAATCAAATATTTTGCGAAGCTCTTCCTTTTTCTCGGGCGGAAGGAATTTATCAATCGGGCCTTTATATGAGCCGTCTTCAAGCACCTCGATATAGCCGAGGCCCTTCATTCCGATTTCAAGAGCAAATTTGAGCATTTTCTCAAACCAGCCCTTTGACTGCTTTGCACAGCCGGGAACATTTATACCTCTAACGGGTCTGCCCTGAAACGCCTTAAATTCAACATCGGAGAAAAATTCCGTTAAATCAACTATTTCAAGAGGGTTTCTTAAATCGGGCTTATCCGTTCCGTATTTAATCATTGCCTCTTCAAACGGAATTCTGACGAACGGAGCGGGAGAAACCTTTTTGCCGCCGCCGAATTTGGTAAAGGTGTCATAAAGAACCTCCTCTGCAACGGCGAAAACATCCTCCTGCGTTGCAAAAGCCATTTCAAAATCAAGCTGATAGAATTCTCCGGGTGAGCGGTCTGCTCTTGCATCTTCATCACGGAACACGGAGCAATCTGGAAATACTTATCAAAGCCCGAAACCATTAAAAGCTGCTTAAACTGCTGAGGAGCCTGCGGAAGCGCATAAAACTTGCCCTCGTGTTTACGGCTCGGAATAATATAATCTCGTGCGCCCTCGGGAGAGGAGCAGGTTAAAATCGGAGTTGTTATTTCCGTAAAGCCCATTTGAGTCATCTTTTGGCGAAGAAAAGCGATAACATTGCTTCTGAAAATAATATTTTCGTGAACTGCCTTATTTCTTAAATCAAGGAAGCGGTAGGTTAAACGAACATCCTCTCTTGTTTCCTTTGAATCGGAAATTTCAAAGGGAAGATTTTCAGTGCAGGCGCCGAGAACGGTAATCTTATCAACCTTAACCTCAAGCTCGCCCGTTGCAAGCTTTTTATTGATCGTTTCCTCATCACGCTTAACAACAACGCCCTCAACGGAAATAACGCTTTCCTTTTTAAGATGATAAATCAAGGTGTCGTCATTAACAACAACCTGCGTTACGCCGTATTCATCGCGCAAATCAATAAAGGCAACGCCGCCGTGGTCTCTTATCGTATCAACCCAGCCTGCAAGCGAAACCCTTTCGTTTAAATTATCAAATGTTAATTCGTTACAATTATGAGTTCTGTATGCCATAATTCTGTTCCTTTCATGGAATTTAAGGGTAATTTGCAGAAAAATATACCAATCCATTATTACAATGCTTATTAGTATATCATATAATTTTAAATTATACAACAATAATTTTTACAAAGTTCTTCACGAAAATAAAGGGAGATAAAGGCGGTTATTTTTGCACCTTTTTTGAAAGCCATTTTTAATTTTGCAAGGCACCGCCTTGGTTTTTGAAAAAAGTTTAAAAAAACGGTGCATTTTTGACACGGCGCAAAATCCAATTTTTTGCCATTATTTTATTGTTTTTCGCCTCGCAAATGTGCTATCATACAAGCATTAATAAATATTTTAAAGTGTGTGGTGATTATTAATGGCTCAATCATCGAGTGATAAAAGCGAAGCCTTTGCAAAAAATCTTAAAGGCATTATGAAGGAGCGCGGTTTAACTCAAAACGAACTTGCCCTTGCGCTGAACGTGCCCAAATCGACTGTTTCGGCATGGTGCAGAGGAATAAAAATTCCGAGCACCGCTATAATAAAGGAGCTTTCAAAATATTTCGGAATTAAAAAGGAAAGCCTTTTTAGAGATGAAAGAAATGACGCCGAAAGCTGCTCAGCCGAGGAGGAATGCGGCATTTCCGACGAAGCGCTCAAAGAGGCGCTTTTCGGCAAAAACAATTCGGCAACAAACAAGCAGCTTGAAGAGGTTAAAAGCTTTGCAAGATTTCTTATTGAAAAGGATAAAAACAAGGACGCTTTTTATTAAGGGCTTTTTATTTTTGCACAAATTTGCAGGCGGATTATTGTTGCATTTGCACAAATAAAGGATTAGCGATTGAAAACATTAGCTTAATTAAATATAATTGATATTGTATAAAACAACCTTGAAAAAGAGGACAAAGCAATGCTGACAAAGAAATCTCCGAAGATATATTTTGAAAAAACAGGAAACGGAAAGCCGCTTATTCTTTTGCACGGAAACAAGGAGGACCACCATATTTTTGACGGTGTTATCCCTTTGCTTGAAAACGATTTTACCGTTTACGCTGTTGACAGCAGATGCCACGGAGAAAGTGAAAGCGTTAAGGAAATTCATTATTCCGATATGGCAGACGATATTCTTAATCTTATTGAAGAGGAGGAACTTGAAAGCCCTTATTTTTACGGCTTTTCAGACGGCGGAATAGTTGGGCTTATGTGCGCCGTAAAGAAGGAAAACGCCTTTTCAAAATTAGCCGTTTCGGGAGCAAACATAACCGTTAGCGGACTTAAACCGCAGGTGCTTTCAGGTATGAGGCTAAGTGCGTTTTTCTCACGGGACAACAGAACAAAAATGATGACGCGTGAGCCATGCATATCCCCCTATCTGCTTGGATTGATAAAATGCGAAACGCTTGTTACGGCAGGAGAATTTGATATTGTTCGAGAAAAAGAAACACGGCTTATTGCAGACAGTATTGAAAATTCAAGGCTGATGATAATCAAAGGAAAAAATCACGGAAATTATGTTACAGACAGTGAGTTTTTAGCAAAAATGCTCAAAGATTTTTTTACAGAGAAATAAAGATAAAAAACAACCCTGCGGATGCAAGTGCACAAGTTCGCAGGGTTGTTTTCAGCGTGTAGAAAAAGTCCAAATAACAAATTTCTACACGCTGGGAGACTTCGAGAAATGGAACTGAATTTCGTTTTCTTGCGAGCGGGAGCTGTACAAAGGTACTGCCCCCGAGCAAAAAACGAAAAACGCTAAATGCCGCAGAAGTCTTTGCTTCTGCGGCATTTCTTTGTTACGCTTACAATATAAAACGGAGCGTCGAGGTCGCCACTCCGATATAGGTTTAATTGATTTTTGGAGCGTCGGGGTCGCCGCTCCCTACAAGCATTACAAATACGGTTTTTTGATATCAGCGTGGTTCAGAACACTTTATCGACAGTCTAAACAGCCCTGCGGATGCAAATCCGCAGGGTTGTTTTATTTTTCATCCTCGCTGAAATACGGCTTATATTCGATTTTATATTCACTGCTTGGAAAGAATTTTTTGTGAAGCGCAATGAAATAATCATCCGTCATACTTGCGATATAATCAGAAACAATCATATTCGGCTCCTCATCAAGATAATTACGAGAGCCGTAATAAATATTTGACTGCAAAACAAACTTGATATGATGGCGATAAATCATTGAATTTTCATCCTTTTTAACAACATCATCAAGAAGCTTATAATAAAGCTCGGAAAACATAGGAGCGATAATCTCGTTATACTGACTGTTTATCTGCGGATTTTTATATATTACCCTGTTGTTTTCCTCCTTTGCCCTTTTCAAATCATTATAGGCAGAGGGGCTGAGCATAATATAATCCTTGCCATAGCTGTTTTCGATAATATCAACCGTTAGATTATTTATTATTGCGGCATTTTCCGTTCCTATCGTTTCGTTTGAAAATCTATAATCCTTATCAATCATCTTTGCCGTGCGTGCATCCTGACGGTCCTTGCCGAGATAAGCAATCATATCGCATATTCTTACAACACAGCCTTCAAGGGTTGACGGCACAAGCCTTTCAATTGCCTCTCCTCCGAGATTGAAGCAATCCTCAATCTCTTTATCAAGCTGCTCAAAGCTTTTATTGAAGCACGGTCTGTATTCCTGCTGCTCAAACTCGCCGTTGTGGCACAAGATACCGTCAAGCGTTTGGAGCGTTATATTCCTTGAAAAAAGCTTATCAAGAACTCTTACGCTATGAACATTATGATTAAAATACTTTCCCGTTTCATTATATAGAATACGGCTCAAAAAGCGTTCTCCTGCGTGGCCGAACGGAGTGTGGCCTATATCATGGCCGAGAGCTATTGCCTCTATTAAATCAAGATTCAGCCCGAGCGCCGCACCGATATTGCGAGCTATCCTTGAAACAAGCTGAACATGAAGCGCACGCCTTGTTATATCATCATTATTGTAAAAAGAAAAAACCTGCGTTTTATCTGCATAGCGGTTATAATACGGCAGATGAAGGATTTTTTCAGCATCTCTTACAAATGCGGGGCGCCATAAATTTGCCTTATCTCGAGCCATATCTCTGCGCAAGGCGGCGGAATCATTGCATTTATAGGGATTAACAACGCCTTTTTCCCTATCCTGAACAATTCTGCCCTGAACCTCCTCGCTGAGCTTATCGTATTTGAGCCTTTCGTTATTTTCCATAAAGCATCATCCAAACAAAAATTAAAGTCTTGAAGAAAAATCCTCAGCCGAAGCTTTCTTAAAATAGATTGAATAGCGGTGCGAATTGCGCATAGACATAACGCTTCTTTCGCCGACTATTATATGATCAACAAGCTCTATGCCGAGCTTTTGAAAAAGTGTGCGGATATTAAGGGTGTAATTTATATCGTCTGCCGAGGGATCGGCACTTCCCTTTGGGTGATTATGAGCAATGATAACCGAGGCGGCATTATCCGCCATTGCGCTTTCAATAACTGCCCGGGGAGGCACGCTGACCTTGCTTACTCCGCCCTGCGCAAGCGTTTTGCAGGATATAACCCTGCCGGAATTATCAATGCTTGCAAGCATAAATTTTTCAACCGATTCATCTTCAAGAAGATTGCGGAAATATTCACACGCAGATTTATAATCTCCGATATAAGCCCGCTGGGCGCTTTTACATTTTTTGCACCTAACGGAAATATCCTTAACAAGAGCTATAAGAGCCGCTGTGTTTTCGCCTACTCCCTGTGTCATAACAAGCTGACTTACCGAGGCGTTGAAAACTCCGTCTATATCTCCGAAGCGTGCTATAAGCTCCTTTGCAACGGGCTTAACATCCTTTCTTGGAATTGAATATGTTAAAAGCAATTCCAAAGCCTCGTAATCATAAACAAGGCTTGCGGGGTTTTCGAGATATTTATTTTTAATTCTCTGTCTGTGTCCTTTTGAATCAGTTTCCACCTGCATAACCTCTGGATTTATTTTAATAAAATTATTTTAGCAAAACATAAATATAT
>JALEZT010000113.1 GCA_022772725.1 Eubacterium sp. | reverse complement strand
CTATAAGCAGGCCGAGCGCGCCGAGGTCAAGCAGATTTCTGAAATCAATTTTTCCGGTTTTGCAGCCGATATATGCGCCGATTATTGCGCCTATAATACCGCCGTAAATTGCGATACCGCCGTTCCAAATTGCGATTATTTCATTCTTATGAAGCGAATAATAATCCCATTCAAACGCAACATAATAAGCCCTTGCGCAGATAATTCCGAAAAGGGTTCCCCAAATAAGAACATCCGTCATACCGTCGAGGCTCATTTTCCATTTATATGCCATTCTTCCGCCGTAAAGAACGGCAAGAGTGAAGCCAAAGGCAATTATAATTCCGTACCAATGCACCTCATAACTGCCTATGGTGAACGCAACGGACGGAATATTAAAGCTTATTCCGAGACCGTCAAAAAATACTCTTGTGTAATTTCCCATAGCTTGTTACCTTTATCATTTATTATTCCTTTGATTTGACTACCGACAAAGCACTGTATTTTTCATCAAGCTTTTCAGCCAAAAGTGATTCTATATCGCCTAAGCAGGTGCTCCTGAAAACATCAATGCTGTCAAAAATACCGTAGCCGCCGAACTCACAGCTTACCAAGCCGTTTGCAAGGTCGTCAACATTATTATACGACATAATTTCTTTTCCGTAAAGGCTTCTTCTTGCAATTTCAAAGCGTTCGGGAGAAATGCCGTTTTCTTTGAGCGAAGCAACCTCTGCTTTAATTGCCTGTGCAACCGCCATTGCGTCTCTGCTTTCGCCCTCAAAAATAACCGCCTCATAGCCGTTGCCGATAAAATATTCCGTTGAGAAATTGCGGTTAATAAGTCCGCTTTCAAAAAGCTTACTGTAAAGCTCAGAGGTTTCGCCCGCCAAAATTTCAAGCAAAATATTCATTTCAACAATTTCTTTTATTGTTCTTTCGGGGGTTTTACACGCCTCCTTATAGCCAAAGGAGAAAACGGGAATACCAACCGAAAGATTATATTCATCATAGGATTTAACAATATCCCTCGGCTCGTCCTCAAAGGAGCGTTCTATTTCAAACGGCTCTGCCTCCTTTAAATATTCATCGCAGATTTCAACAACCCTTTGAGCGTCTGCATTACCTGCAACGGCAAGCACCATATTGTGAAGATTATAAAAGGTGTTGTAGCAATCATATAGAAGCTTATCCGTTATATGAGAAATAGACTCAACCGTGCCTGCAATATCAATTCTAACGGGGTGGTTATGATAAAGGCATCTCAAAAGATTAAAGGTGCTCATCCAGCCGGGAACATCATAATACATAGTTATTTCCTGACCGATAATGCCCTGCTCCTTTTCAACCGTTTCCTTTGTGAAATACGGATGAGTTACGAAATCAAGAAGGATTTTTAAGCTGTCCTCAAATCTGTCGGAGCACTGAAAAAGATAGCAGGTTTTATCAAACGAGGTGTACGCATTTGCGGAAGCACCTGTTTCGGCATAGCGCGTAAAGGCGTCAAGCTCCTCGCTTTCAAAAAGCTTGTGTTCAAGAAAATGAGCAATTCCCTCGGGAACGGTTATAAAATCATCGCTTCCCTTTCTTCTGAAACGGTTATCAATTGAGCCGTATTTTGTGCCGAAAACCGCATAGGTTGACTTATAATTTTTCTTTGGCAAAACAAGAATTTTTAAGCCCGATTTATGATTTATTTCATAATATTCCTCTTTAAGAATATCGGATTTTATCAATTTTGCACCGTTCATTATTCGCCCTCCTTATCCGAAACAAGCTTATAAACAGTATCAAGCGAAATGCGCTTTGCGCACTCGATAATCTGTTCCTTGGTTACCTCGTTATTCTCTTTTGCGCTTTCGGCGGGAGATTTATATAATCCGCTTGCGCCTTGAAGAGAATACCAGCTTTCCATAGCCTCGGGGGTATCGTTTACGGAATTAATCGCATCTGTTAAGCCTGCCTTTGAAGAAGCAAATTCATAATCAAAATTGCCCTTTTTAATTTCTTCAAGCTGATTGAGAATTTCCTTTTCTGCCTTTTCCATATTTTCCTCTTCACAGCCGCTTTGAACGATGATAAATTCCTTTTGCTTTGAATACCTTGAAGAGCAATAATAGCAAAGGCTCATTTTTTCACGCACATTTGCAAAAAGCTTTGAATAGGGACCTCCGCCGAAAACATCGTTGAACGAGCGGAAAGCCGCTTTTGTTTTGTCATCCCTTGACGGTTCGCTGAGGCGAAAGCCCATAACAAGCTTTCCCTGATTAACATTGAGCCTTTCCTCAACCGTTTTAACATTATCGTCCGCAGGCTTGAAAACCGATTCGGGAGGATTTACATAATTTCTTTCAACTGAGGAAAGCTTTTCGGCAAGTGCCTGCTTTGCCTTTTGAGCGTCTGCATTGCCAACCACGGTTAAAACGATTTTGGCACTTGAAATAATATTTTTCCAGGCGTCTAAAACCTCCTGCGCAGTTAAGGCATTAACGCTTTCGAGCGTTCCGTAGCGGTTTACGGCATACGGCTCGCCCTCAAACATAATCTCCTCTGCTCTGCGAAGCGCGTAGGTGCGCTTTTCGTTATTTTCGCTTTCGATTTTTTCGGCAATAACGCGCTTTTCACGCTCAACGCTTTCCTGCAAAAAGCCGCCGTTTTCATCAAGAACGGGCTCAAATGCCATAGAAAGCAAAAGGCTCACACATTCCTGCGCTATATCCTCATTTGAGAGGGCAAAGGAATTATCAAGCGAGGTTATGCCTATTTTAAGCATTTGAAGCTCGCCCGCCTTTGCAACGCCTGCTTCAAGCTGTGCGCCGTAAAGCGAAGCCAGCTTTGAATTTAATTTTAATATTGAGGGGTATTCCCTTGTGCATCTTGAAAGAAGCATAACCGCAACAGCATTTGCAGAGGCGGTTTTTTCATCAAGACCTGTAAAAAACGAAAGTGATATTTCATTTGTTTTAAATCTGTCTGCCTCGGCGAAAACAACCTCTGCGCCGTTTGCCACCGAAAGAATTTGAAAATCAGCCATTTTTTCCTCCTGTTTTTTATATTTTTATTAAAACTGCTTTTTATAATAGCACATTATTACAATTATTTCCACCCGATATTTAATTAACAAAAAGTAAATTAAAAAAACTGCTTGCTAAAAAAGCAGATACAGCAAAGCAAGCAGCAATCTTTCGTCGGTTTCCCCCTGAGAAAGCAATATCATTAAAATTATCAAAATAAGCGTTGAGTCTGACTCGTTCTCTCCCTGTTCGTTTCCGCCTGCGCTGTTTTCCTGCTTTTCGGGCGGTGGCTCCTCTTCCCTTTTCGGCTTTGCCTCTTGGGGTGCATCTCTGCGGTTTGACTGCCCTCGTTGCGCATTATTGCCCGTAAACGAGGAGGCTCTTCTTTGCATTTCCATAACCCGTCTTTTTGCATTCTCGATATCCGATGGACTGAACTCTGCCATAAATCACATTCCTTTTAGGGTAACGGTAATAGTCTCAAAACAGGTCTTTGAGCATAGGCAAAACCTCAAAAAGCTTTAAAATTTTTACTGCGGTGTCTGCCTTGCTTCTGTTTTCGGGAGAAAGATGAGGTTTAAGGGCAAGGATTAAATCCGTGTTTTTATTTGAAGCACTGTTCATTTTATCGAAAATTGCCTTTGCCTTCATCATCATATTAAAATCGCCTGCGTTCAAGCCGAGGGAGGCAAGCGCATTTGAAGCGGGAGAGGCAGGCGCAGACGGTGCAGAGGGCGCAGGAGAGGGATTACTCTGCGCATTCTCTCCTGCGTTTCCGAGAATTGACGAAGCAACGCCTTTAAGCATATTTATATCGTCTGCCGAGAGGCTTGAAATAATATCGTTAAGATTATCCATAATTTATTTACCGAGCAGCTTATTTAAAAGCTCTCTTGCCTCCTTAGTGTTTAAAAGCTTTTCCGCCGCAGATTTATCGGAAAGAACACAGCGAAGCTTCTGCCCTGCCTCCTCGGAAAGATTTTTGCCTATAAAATCATCCATATTTCCGCTTTGGGCGGCATTTTTAAGCTCGTTTATATCAATTCCTGCTTTTTGTGAAGCGTTCTTTAAAATTTTATCGGTATCCTTTGAATTAATATTAAAATCAGCCATTTATATTGATATCCCCCTTTATTTCAAGTATAATAATATTTATGAAAAAAAGAGAGGTGTTATGAATGAGAATTATTGCTGCTTCGGACATACACGGCAGAAGCTCAAATTTTTTTGACATAGTTGAAATGCATATTGACGACGCCGATATTTTTATCAGCCTCGGCGACTGCAACAGCGGAAATGACCTTGACAATGCAAAGCTTTATTTCGGCAAAAGGCTTCTTTTAAAGGAGGTTTGCGGAAACTGCGATTTTTCATCAACCGAGCCTGCGGAGGATTTGATAACCGTTTCGGGCAAAAGAGTTTTATTCTGCCACGGCCATCTTTACGGAGTTAAGCACGGCTATTCAATGCTTTTTGAAAGGGCAAAGGAAAAGGGTGCAGATATCGCCCTTTTCGGACACACCCACACCCCGTTTTACGAATACAGAGATAATATTCATCTTTTCAATCCCGGCTCTGTTGCAAATTCCGAATACGGAATTATAGACATAACGCCGAGCGGCATAATGTGCATAAACGCAAAGCTATAAAAAATACTTTTAATTAATTCCGAGAAGATCCTTTATAACCTCGCCGGCAATTATCAGCCCTGCCGCAGACGGAACGAAGGAAACGCTTCCCGGAATTTTTTTGCCGTTTTCAACGGGTGCGTTAGTTTCTGCCGGCGGCTCCTTTGAATAAACAACCTTTAACGAATTTATTCCTCTTTTTTTAAGTTCTCGCCTCATAACCCTTGCAAGCGGACAGACGGAGGTTTCGTAAATATCCGCAACCTCTAAAAGCTCCGGGTGTAATTTATTCCCCGCGCCCATTGAGCTTATTGCAGGCACGCCGAGCTCCTTTGCCTTTTGGGCAATACCGATTTTTGCCGAAACGGTGTCAACCGCGTCAACAACATAATCATATTTTGAAAAATCAAAATCCTCTGTATTTTCGGGAAGAAAAAAGACAGGATAGGTGTTTACCTTAATGTCGGGGTTAATATCACGGCATCTTTCTGCGGCGGCATCAACCTTTAACATACCGAGTGTTTTTCTTGTTGCTATAATTTGGCGGTTAATATTTGACAGACAAACGCAGTCGCTGTCTATCAAATCAAGAGTGCCCACACCTGCGCGGGCAAGTGCCTCAACAGTATATCCGCCTACTCCGCCTACTCCGAAAACGGCAACACGCTTTGATGAAAGCGTTTCGTAAGCACCGCTTCCCAAAAGAAGCTCTGTTCGTTCATACCAGCACATAGATAAACTCTCCTAAGCATAAAAATATATGAATATTATATCACACGAAAATAAATATTTCCACTTATTCAATTGTTTTGTTGAAAAAGGCTTATCAGAGTGGTATAATATGTAAATCCTATGCAAAGAGAGGAAATACTATGGTTTATAATACAATACTTGACGCTATCGGACACACTCCGATGATTAGATTAAACAGGCTTTCAAACCCAAGCGACGCGCAGATACTTGTTAAATACGAGGGTGTAAATATCGGCGGTTCAATCAAAACAAGAACTGCATACAATATGCTTAAATGCGCAGAGGAAAAGGGGCTTATTAACGAAAACACGATTATAGTTGAGCCAACAAGCGGAAATCAAGGCATCGGCATAGCACTCGTTGGCGCAGTTAAGGGCTACAAGGTTAGAATTATTATGCCCGATTCCGTTTCGGAGGAAAGGCGCAAGATTGTTAAGAATTACGGAGCAGAGGTTGTGCTTATCCACGACGACGGCGATATCGGAAAGTGCATTGCGGAATGTATGGCAACTGCCGAGCGAATGGCAAAGGAAGACCCGAATGTTTATATTCCCGGTCAGTTTGAAAACCCCGATAATCCAAAGGCGCATATATATCACACGGCAACGGAAATTCTCGAACAGGTTGGCGGAGATATAGACGGCTTTTGCAGCGGAGTAGGAACAGGCGGAACGATAAGCGGTATCGGCGAGGTGCTCAAAAGGCAAAATCCCGCAATAACAATTTGGGCTGTTGAGCCCGAAAACGCCGCTATTTTGAGCGGTGGCTCCGTCGGCACACATCTTCAAATGGGCATCGGCGACGGACTTATCCCCGAAAATCTTAACACAAGAATTTACGATAATATATGCGTTGTTTCCGATGAGGAGGCAATACAAACCGCAAAAAGACTTGCCTGCGAGGAGGGCATTATGTGCGGTATTTCAAGCGGATCAAACGTTGCCGCCGCAATGCGACTTGCAAAAAGGCTCGGCAAGGGAAAAACGGTTGTTACCGTTCTGCCCGACACAGGTGAAAGATATTTCAGCA
>JALEZT010000198.1 GCA_022772725.1 Eubacterium sp. | reverse complement strand
AATTAGTATGTATAATTTTTACTTGCAGGAGGTGACTTTACTATGACCGATAAAACAATGACCTTTAAACTCGGAGACGACCACGAGGATATTATGAGAGATACATTAACGCAGGTTTTTGACGCTCTTAAAGAAAAGGGTTATAATCCCATTAACCAAATTGTTGGCTACATTCTTTCGGAGGACCCAACCTATATCACAACTCATAACAACGCCCGAAGCCTTATAAGAAGGCTTGACCGCGATGAACTGCTGGCTGAAATGGTAAAGTCTTATCTTAACAACTAAACAATAAAATAAAGGAGGGTTTTCTTTGGCAGAATTACAGGATACATTTCTTACCTATAAAGGAAAGCCTTTGGTAAGGTGCGGCGATACGATATATTACGGCAATATGTCTGACCCGTTTGTTGCCTGCTTTAAGATTAAATCGGGCAAGGAATATAAGGATATAACTCTTTCAGACGCGGTGCTCATTCAAATCATCAGCACTGACCAAGAAAAAAATCCAAGAGAAAGAGTTGTTAAAAGCTCGGAGAAGAAGGGCTTATTCAACGCTCTTGATTTAGGAGCCGTTTGGCTTGAAAGAGAGCTTAAAAAGTAAAAATGCACAAGCAAAAATCCACGAACAATTGATTGTTCGTGGATTTTTTTGTTAAACATTAGTATTCACATTATCCGATTTCTGCAATAATGCGGTTCATTTCGTCCATTTTCTTTTCCATATCGGCAACGAGCGCAAACTGATTTCTTGCGCGAACAAGATTATGCTCGGGATATGCGGTTTTAAAATATGTATCCCCGTTTATATAATCGGTTAAAAATCTCATTCCGCATTCAAAGGTCATAAGCAGAGAAGCGAATGCAAGATTATCCTTTTCGCACTTATTAAGGCTTTCCCCTGCTTCCGAAAGGAAGCCCTTTGCATAAGCTTCAAAATATTCAAGGCTTAAAGAAACCTTTGATAAATCAGCCTCATCCTCTGCGGCGGTGTTTGCGCCGAAGCGGATTGAGTCGCCGAAATCATAAAGAGCAAGACCGGGCATAACCGTATCCAAATCAATAACGCAGATTGCCTTGCCGCTTTTTTCATCAAACATAACATTATTTAATTTAGTATCGTTATGAGTAACCCTCAGCGGCAATTCGCCCTTATCAATCAAATCAACAAGGCGAGAGCAATAGCCTTCTCTTTGCTTAACAAAATCTATCTCCTGCGCGCAGGTGCTTGCCCTGCCGGAAAGATTTTTTTCAACTGCGGGAGCAAATTCATTATCATATCTTTTTTTGGTGTTATGAAAATCTGGAATTGTTTCAAACAGACTGTCTGCCGGGAAATCGGAAAGAAGCCTTTGAAACTTACCGAAGGCAACGCCGCTTGCACCGAACATTTCAGCACTGTCAACACTGTTATAGCTTACAGAATCGGAAACGAAGATATAAGAGCGATAGCAGCTACCATCCTCTGCGCGATAGAATTTTTCTCCGCTTTTCGTTTTGATAAAATGAAGCGTTTCGCGGTTTTCATCTCCGCCGTTTTTCTTGATTTCCCTGCGAAGATAAGAGGTTACACTGAAAATATTATCCATAAGCTTGTCTATATTTTTAAAAACATTAGGATTAACCTTTTGAACAATATATTTCCACTCTGTTGAATCATCCTCATATCTTGCAAGATATGTTGTGTTTATATGGCCTGCGCCGAAAAGACTGCAATCCTTTAAGATGCCTTTAAAATCGAATTTAGAAAGAATATCGTTTACAGTTTCCAAAGTATCCCTCCGTGCTTTGATAAATTTTGCAAAATTCCGTTAAAATATTGTACCATAAATGTGTGTATTTGTAAACAGAAAAAAATACCGCCTTGAAGCACAACGCATTTCAAGGCGGTTGAAATTTAATTATTCT
>JALEZT010000104.1 GCA_022772725.1 Eubacterium sp. | reverse complement strand
ATTACAACCGGTTGGGACGGCGACAAACAATTAAGGTCAGTTTTAGGATATTACCCTTCATATACAAAAGCACTTGATGCACTATCTGAATACAATCGCAGTCCTTATGATATTTGCAATATAAAATTAACATTCGCCGATATATATGAACAATGGATTGCAACATCCGCCTTTGAAAAGCTCTCATATAGTGCACAAAAAGGCTATAAATCAGCTTTTAAGAAATACTATATACTTCACTCTAAACCGTTTGTTAATATTAAAATATCCGATTTACAACATTGCATTGATAAAAATACAAGTGGCTATGTTTCTAACAGAGAAATGAAAAATCTTGCAAGTAAATTATATCAGTATTGTATGTTGCATGAAATTGTTAAAGATAATAAAGCCACAATGCTTGATGTAGGCTCGCCTCAAAAAACGGCAAAAGAAAAGATACCGTATTCAGACGAAGAAATTGATGTTTTATGGCAACATACCGATGATGATATTATTAAACTTATTTTAATTTACATATATACAGGTGTTAGATGTAATGAACTCCTAACGCTTCAAAAAGAAAACTTACATATTAACGAACAGTATTTTGAAATAAAAAAGAGTAAAACTGTATCCGGCATAAGACTTGTTCCTATTGCTGATGTAATAGTTCCGTTTTTCGAATATTTCTCAAGCCGTTCAAAAAGCAAGTGGGTGTTTACCGCGGAAAAAGGTGGCCGTCTTCAAGACAATTGGTATAGAAGCTTACAGGCAAGTGCATTGAAAGCATTAAATATGAAGCATACCACCCACGAAGCAAGACACACTTGCATTACACAAATGACAGTACACAATGTGAATGAAAGTGTTATTAAAGAAATAGTCGGACACAAAGCCGCTCAATCATTCACAGAGAGAGTATATACCCATATCTATATGAAAACAAAAATTGAAGCAGTCAACACAATTCATACATAGAAAAAAGGGATGGCGCATGCCGTCCCTTTTTCATACCTGATATTGAATTGTTGCCTACTTGTTACCTACTTGTTGCCTACGAAGTGGCTTTGTGTAGTTTTCAACAGGCTTAAAAAGTGAGCAATCGCCTACATTTTCAGGTTCAATGTAGTTTTTGAATAAATGGTGGAGATGGCGGCAATCGAAGCCGCGTCCAAAATTATCTTACCAAGGGCTCTACGGATGTAGTTTACCGTTTGGGATTCCCCTCTCTCAACGGCGGTAAACGGCCTTTGAGATACGGTAGTCTTTAATTCGTGACGGAAGCCAAGACGCTCTTCCGTTCATGTTCGCCGCTAAGTCGACGCTCTGCCTGCCGCCGCGGCACTCGGCAGGAGAACGCAAGCCGCTAATTAAGCAGCAAGAGCTACTGATCTATTGTTGTCAGTTAATTTTAAAGTGTTACTTTTTAAGCGGTGCAACTCCGCTACCCGCTGACCAAGGCTCAACAACCCTGTCGAAATCCTTTCATCCCCATATATAAATATTATTATCAATAGCGTTCTTTAAATTCACGCTCAATGGTTCTTTGAGCGTCTTTTTTTGCGGCAACCTCTCGCTTATCGTGGAGCTTTTTGCCCTTGCACAAGCCTATTTGAAGCTTTGCTCTGCCCTTTTTTATATAAAGCTCAAGCGGAATTATGCTTAACCCCTGCTGCTGACTTTGGCCGAAAAGCTTCATAATTTCCTTTTTGTGAAGCAAAAGCTTTTTCTTTCTTAACGGATTTCTGTTAAAAATATTGCCCTGCTCATAAGGCGAAATGTGCATACCTATAACAAACATTTCTCCCGAATCAACGCTGCAAAAGGAATCTTTAAGATTAACTCTGCCGTTTCGGATTGACTTTATTTCAGTTCCGAAAAGCTCTATTCCTGCTTCGTAGGTTTCAAGAACGAAATAATCGTGATAGGCTTTTTTATTTTTTGCGATAACCTGAATTTCATTGCTTTTGTCTGCCAAGCCCATCACTTCCTTTCGTTACTAAATAAGACTTCTTCCCTCTATTGCACGGGAAAGCGTTACCTCATCGGCATACTCCAAATCTGCTCCGACAGGGACGCCGTAAGCAAGTCTGCTGACAGTTATACCCATAGGCTTTAAAAGACGGCTGATATACATTGCGGTTGCCTCGCCCTCAACGGTTGGGTTGGTTGCCATAATGACCTCCTGAACCTCCTCATTAGAGAGCCTTGCAAGTAATTCCTTAATTCTTATCTGATCCGGACCGACATTATCCATAGGCGAAATTGCGCCGTGAAGCACGTGATACGTTCCGTTATACTCGTGTGTTCTTTCTATTGCGGCAACATCTCGGGGATCTTCAACAACGCAAATTGTGCTTTTATCCCTTGCTTCGCTTTTGCATATCGGGCACAAATCATCATCGGCAAGGTCGCAACAGATTTTGCACTGCTTGATTTTAGTGTGTGCATCTGTTATCGCCTTGGCGAAATCCTCTGCCTCCTCCTTGCTGAGACCGAGAACATAAAACGCCATTCTTTGAGCGGTTTTATGGCCTATGCCCTGCATACGCTCAAATTTATCTATTAAGTTTTGAAGCGGTGCAAGATTATATGCCATAATATAGTTCTCTTTTCTTAAATATTAAAGTCCCGGAATATTAAGACCGCCCGTTACAGCGGCAAGCTCTGTTTCCTCATCATCGTCTATCTTACGCATTGCCTCATTAAGAGCCGCCATAAGCATATCCTCAAGCATTTCAACATCCTCGGGATCAACAACCTCCGGATTGATGCCGATTGCCTTAATCTCGTGCTTGCCGGTTACGGTTACCTCAACCATTCCGCCGCCCGAGGTTACAACATATTCCTTTTCTTCAAGCTCTGCCTTTTTCTTTTCAATGCTTTCCTGCATTTGCTGAGCCTGCTTGAGCATTGCCTGCATATTCTGCGGACCGCCGCCCATTCCCTTTGGTAATCTTGCTTTCATATTTTTCTCCTTAAATTTATAAATAATAAATTTTAATCAACATCTATCTTAACATTTCCCTGCGCCTTGCTTATCAAATCTTCAAGAGGGTCTGTGCTTTTTTCAGCCTTTGGCGCCTGCTTGAAAAGTCCGAGCTTAAAGATTGTTCCTGTTACATCATAAAGTGCCTGCTTGATGGCTTTTGCGTGGGTGGGAATTTTAATAAAATCACGAACAACGGGATTTTTACTGTCTATTAGGAAGAAATCGCCCCTGACATAGCCCTTTGAGCCGTTAAGAATTCCGTAAAGTGCAATGTCCTTTTTGTAAACCGCCTCCATAAAATCGGGCCACTGAGAAAACTCCTCCTGCGTTGCAGACTGAACGGGAGCCTCCTGCTGAGGAGCAGGTGCGCTGATTTCCTCGTGTTTAACGGGCATATCAATTTCCGCTTGTTCCTCCTTGGGCTGTTCCTGCGCAGGTGCTTCCTGCTTTTCGGTTACGGGCTCCTCCTTTATCGGCGGCTCAATCTCCTTTGCAGGCTCCTCGGGAATTATTTTTTTCTCTTGAACGGGAGCACTGCTTTGAGCCTGCATAACAACTCCGTTTTTAACGGCGTTTTCAAGTGAGGAAAGCCTTGAAAGAATAGCCTCCTGCGAGGTTTCAAGCTTTGGCTCGCAAAGCTTAATAAAGCTCATTTCCATTTCAATTCTTGAATTTGCTCCGCCCTTAATTTGCGTTAAGGTTTGCTGAAACAAATCAAGTGCATAGATAATATTCGGAAGCGTGAAAGCCTCTGCCGAGGAGAGAATATTTTTATATTCATCATCGGTGCAGATAATCAGCTCTCTGCTTTTATTAACCGTTTTTGCAATAAGGAAATTTCTGAAATGATTTATCATTTCAACGCAAAGGCGCTCCATATCATAGCTGTTTTGATGAAGAGTGCTGATAATATCAAGCGCTTTGCCGCTGTTTTTTTCGCTTACCGCCTGCGAAAGCTCATAAAGCGCTTCCCTGCCTGCGATACCTGCAACATCGGAAACGAGAGCCTCGTCTATATCCCTTGACCTGCCTGCGCACTGGTCTAAAATCGAAAGAGCGTCTCTCATTCCGCCGTCTGCAATTCTTGAAATAAGAAGTGCGGCTTCATCGGACAAATTCATATTTTCCGCCTTCGCAACCTCTTTTAAGCGAACAGACATTGTTTCGGGCTGAATACGCTTGAAATCAAAACGCTGACAGCGTGAAAGAATTGTTGCAGGAAGCTTGTGAACCTCCGTTGTTGCCAAAATAAATATAACATGTGCCGGCGGCTCTTCAAGCGTTTTCAAAAGCGCATTAAACGCACCGGTTGAAAGCATGTGAACCTCGTCAATAATATAAACTCTGTATTTTCCTCTTGCAGGAGTATAATTTGCCTCCTCGCGCAAATCACGGATATTGTCAACACCGTTATTTGAAGCGGCGTCTATTTCAACAACATCGTAAATTGTGCCTGCGTCAAGCCCCTTGCAAACCTCACATTCGTTGCACGGCTCGCCGTTTTGATTATGCTCGCAGTTTACTGCCTTTGCAAGAATTTTTGCGCAGGTTGTTTTTCCCGTTCCTCTCGAACCCGTGAAAAGATAAGCGTGAGAAATTCTGCCCTCTTTGATTTCATTGAGAAGCGTTGATGTAACATGCTCCTGACCGTAAACATCGGCAAAAACCTTTGGTCTGTATTTTCTGTATAAAACCTGATACATAATTTCTCACCTCGTAACCTGCATAAAAATTGCGGCTGCGTTTTCAGCGTAACGTACAGACTTGTCTGCGGCGCACAGAATAATCCACTTATTGCTGCTCGGTTCCCCGCCTGACAAGGTTCGTAGCATCCCGTCGCACAGGGCCCATACGCTACGCTGAAAATGCAACCGCTTTTCAATTCCCATATATTATATACTAAAACTATTCCAAAATCAATACTTTTTCTATTTCTCCGAAATAGATATAATGCATATCCCTATCGGCATACCATTTTTTCATAATATCCTTATCAATAAAGCCTGCTTCATCAAGATAAATTCTCGCATTCTTTTTGCAGATAAGAATAAGCCTTGCTTCCTCAAAATAAGGAGCATTTTCTCTGTAAACGGGAGTTAATCCCGTTTCCTTAACCTTATCGCAGCTGCGTCCGCTTTTTGCTCCGCAGATTTTAAGTGCGTTTTTATATTCATCAGAGAAAAAGCAAAGGGAGAAATAATCCTCTTTATCAATAAGCGTTTTGGTAAATCTGCTTTCGCGAACATAAACCGTTGCCATATCCTTGCCCCAAAGCTCGCCGATACCGCCCCACGACACCGTCATAGGATTGCAGGCTTCTCCGTTTTTCGCAGTTAAAAGCGCCCAATCGTTGCTGATAAGCTTAACGGGATTTTCCTTAACATCTCTGATGTTTATTTCTTTAAAGCTCATAAAAATTCACATAGCCTTTCCGGCTACAAATAGTAAATAAACATCACAATATATCCCTTGTTGTAGCCGCACAAGGCGTGATGCGAATTTAGCCATCTCAAAAATATGCCACGGGCATTTTTTGAGGGCAATACAATTATAATAACGTGATTTTTCACGTTATTTCCTCCCAAAAAAGTATTATATCAATCGGTTAAATTTTATGCAACAGAAAAAATAATCATTCCGTCAAAACAAAAAAAACAATCAATCTATCTTATGTAAGAATAAACACAACACCGCCAACCGGGAAAATCCATTCATTCTTAATTGAAAATTCAATTTCTCCGGGCATCACATCAGCCTCCTCCGAATTTGATGAATAGTTTAAAAACGGAATCATTTTAACATCCATTTCATCCTCCGGAAAGCTGAATGTTATTTCGGGACTGTATGTGGGGTCGCTGATCGAAACGAAGAAATAGCTTGCACCTTTTTTATGAGGTATATAGAATTTCAATCTGAAAATTAATGTGTTTTCATCCGTAAAAAACGATGAAGAATTGTATTTTGCAAAAATTCCGCTCTCATCAATTTTTATCATATCGGGAACCAAAACATTTCCATTTATATTCAATTTTACCTTCATATATTTTGTATAAAATGAAAGCTTCTCCTCGTCGCTCATTAATGATAAACGCTTCAAATCCTCGGCATCAATATTAAGATTTTCGCTAAACAGAAAGCTTTCGTTCTTTAAAGAGGAATCAAGCTTTTGCAAATCCGTAATAAACGAAATCCAAATATACTCTTCCGGTTTGTCATTAAGATATTTTTTTGTATATGAAAACCTTTCTTCAAGTTTATAATACTTACTCTCATCAATATCATCAAGAGGAAAACTAAAATGTGAAGAAATTGATATGTTATAATTATAATTATCTCTGAAATTATAAGAATGGTTTAGCGTTGAGTGAACAAACGCATCGGCAATATTTCCAAATTCATTTCCAAATCTATTGAGGCAAATGTTTTTTAGAAGATTATTTTTTGCAGTTTCGGAAAACATTCCGATAAAATCTTCATTTGAAAACGCATGCTCTAATTCTTCAATTCTGTCGTTAAATAAAAACTCGGGTTTTAAATGCAGAAATTCCTCTATCTTATCGATGGTTGCATCAAAAAACTCAAAATTGAAATTCACACCGTTATTTTTTAAAAGCTTATCTATTGCTTCAAAAGACGGGTCTTCGTTCAAATTCTCGGGCTTTTCAAATCCGTTTAGGAATACGGGGATAACATTTTTGTTTTTATTAATTGCCCTTTCAAATTCTTTATGAAACAAATCGTTTTGATTTTCACAACGCGCAAAGCAATTTTTCGACAATACAACTATAACAGCCTTGCAATTGTCAATTGTTTCTAAAATGTAATTTTCGTATTTTCCGTTTGAAAGAGATTTTTGGTCAAGAAAAACTTTATATCCACGCTGCTTTAATACCTCATAAATTAATCGGGCATAAACATTTCCCCCATCTCTTCTGTAACTGATAAATATCTGAAATTCATTATTGTTCATTATTAATCCTCAAAATTAAATTATTTCATAGATTGATTTATACAACATCGGCTTTTTTGTATATACGCTCCAAAAGCCATCTCCATAATCATAATGCCACCATTCCGTTGGCAAATTCGTAAATCCGCTTTCAGTCATTACCGAGTACAACAATCTTCTGTTTAGCTTTACTGTTTGATTTGGACACGCATGGGTTTCATAATAAGCAGTATTTGAATTTGAATTAAATGAATCAAATCCTGTTCCCATATCGAGCTCTGTTCCGTCGGAATTAACAATCGTTAAATCGATTGCTCCTCCTGTTGAATGAACAAAAGACACCTCGCTCGATTTATCGGGAAAAGAAACAAATTTTTTTGCTTTCTTATGAATTTCATTATCGGATAAAGCTTCATTTTCCGCAAGTGCTTTTAAATGATTGAAATAGTTGTAATACAATTCATACTGCACCTCATAAGGTCTCCAAGCGTCAAATATTTTAAAGGTGCAGCCTTTCGGCAAAAGCTTTAATGCGTTCATAAGCATTTCTGCAACAGTTTCTCTTACATAAGCATGATTGACCGCACCGTTTATGCCTTGCTCAAAATACTTCATCTCGCATATTATTTTTCCTTTTGAATAATCGGACAAATCAACTAAACTCTCATCCTTAAAATCACTAATTATGCTATTTGCAGTAGGAAAACTCTTGTTTGGAATTTCGTTATATTGCATTGTTACTTCATCCTCTCATATAACAAATTCGGAATAGACGCCGAAATGGTCGCTGACATATCCGCCAGACAAATCGTTGAGCACCTGATAATCAACCGTTTGCGCTTCGGGAGAAACGAAGATGAAATCAATCGGCTCCTCATTATCCTGTGCGCCCCAATCTTGATAGGTTCCCGTTTTTCTCTCGGGGAAAGCGGTTAAGGTGTCGGTTAAAGCAGAGGCAGCGGTGTTATACGCCTGCATACCCTGCGTTTCGTTAAAATCGCCGGTTAAAACTGTTGATATTCCGTCATAAAGCGAAGCAATTTCCGCCATTTTATCAACTATAACCTGCGCGCCGTAATCAGCCGCCTCTTCGCTTGCATTATCAAGATGAGTATTCATAAACAAAATCAAATTGCCTGTTGAAAGCTGCTTTAAAACAACCCAGGTGCAAACTCTGTTGCAGCCTGCGCCCTCATATCTGCTTTCCTTTTCGGGTGTTTCGGAAAGCCAAAAGGTGCCCTTTTCAACGGCTTCATACGCGCTTTTAAGCCAGAAAACCGCATTTATCTCTGACTTGCGCTCGTTCTCGTCTCCGCCTCTTTTAACTCCGTAGGACTCATAATCGGGCAAAAGAGCCGAAAGCTTTTCGAGCCATTCGCCGTTCATTTCCTGTGTGCCGATAAAATCGGGAGCAACCGCCGCCATATACTGCGCAAAGCGTTTTACTCTTGCCGAGGAGCCTGTGCCCTTAACAACATTTCCCCACGGCGCCGCACAGTTAAAGGTTACCGCCGTAACGCTTTGTGAGCTTTGGCGCGTTATTTGCTCATACTGCGCATTTTTTGCGCAGGAGCAAAGGCTGACGGCAATAACACAAATCGCTAAAAAAACGGATAAAAGCTTTACTGCCTTTTTCATTGATTATTTCCCCTTTTCCTCTTCTTAACTGCTTTTGAAATTACAACCGCAGAAATTATCAAAACAACCGCAACACCTATTGAGCACGGTATTGCAACTCGCAGAGCGGGCGGAAGATACAAATGCGTTTCGGGTGTGCCTTCGGGGAGCTGATAAAGCCCCGCTCCGTCATTTTCGCCGTAAGCAATTCTTATAACATTAACACTGTATTTCTCCGCTTCAACGGTTACCGTGTTTCCGTTTAGGGAAAGCTCCTCATCCTTCGGTGCAACACAATATCCCCTGCCTACCTCGTTGCAGGCCGATTTAAAGACTGACGAAATATGCTGATTTGAAGCATAATTAATGCTTTCAAAGCCGTCTAAATTAAGATTTACCGTTTGCTTTTTTCCGCTTGAATTAACAAGCTTAACATATATAACCTGCTTTTGCGTGTCTACCGTTACGGACTGCGCGAGCTCTTTAACGGAAAAATCGCCGTTAAAAGAAGTGTCTATATATTCCGTGCCCGTATTATTTGCATAAAGCATCTGCGTGTAATATGACGGCGTTAAGACCGTGCTTTGCGAATCAAACCATATTTCGTTTATTGACCAGTTTTGCGAATTTATTTTTGCAAGAGTAGGTGCATAAGCCGTCATTGCAACAACATCGCCGTTGCGCTCAAGGCCCGTCATATATGCGGCTTCCTCAATCGCCTCGCAGATATTGCTTTTTGTTTG
This sequence comes from Eubacterium sp., assembly GCA_022772725.1. GTDB lineage: Bacteria > Bacillota > Clostridia > Oscillospirales > Acutalibacteraceae > Eubacterium_R. The sequence continues at coordinate 3,956 of JALEZT010000104.1, read as the reverse complement.
AAGCGTTCCAACGCCGTCTGCCGTTGCCGCGTATTCGCCGACGAAAACCTTTGCCGAGCTTCTGTCGTAGCCGTCATATCTGTCGTTTATACCGTAAAGATAACTGCCGATTGTGTAATAATGCTCATCAACATAGCAATCGGGATATTTGCTTTTTGCGTTTTCCCACGCTCTGTCAAACTCGCGTCCTTCAAGCCATGTTCCTGCGGAGGTTATTACGGTTATATCGGGATGTTCTGCCTTTACCGCTTTATAAAGCGCATCAAAATTCCTCCAATAAACATCTCCCCAGTTTTCGTTGCCAAGCTGAATATATTTAAGATTATACGGCTCCTCGTGGCCGCAGGCGGCACGAACGGCGCCCCAATAGGTTGCCGTTGAGCTTCCGTTGGCAAACTCGATTAAATCAAGCACATCCTGAACATAATTATCCCATTCGGCAGTGCCCGGAGTAAGCGCAATTGATTCAAGATAAGCGTTCCAGTCAGCCTCTGCTTTGTAGCCGAGTGCATCAGCGTCGTTCATCCTGCTTTGCATTCCCTCTTTATCATCGGGAGAATAATTTCTGAAATCAACAAGATACTGACAGAACTCCTCATCGGTCATTGAAAGCCTTCTGTATGCGTCATAATTAATATCATAGCCGTTTCTGCCCTGGCAGGTTAAGCCAACATTAACGCACGGAACAGGCTCGGCGCCTATATCATCGCAAAGGTTAAAATATTCCGCATAGCCCATTGAATTTGAATTTATATAATAATCCCCTGCACCGTCATTGCGCCAAACATTATAGGTTTGAGTGCGTGCTTCAAGGGGACCGATCGTTGATTTCCAATCGTAAAGATTATCGAGCGAATCGCCCTCGCAGAAGCAACCGCCGGGAAAGCGTATAAACGATGGATTAAGGTCTATCAGTGCCTGCGCCAAATCGGAACGCAGGGTTGTATATTTCCATTGCGGCTGACCGTAGCCGTAAGAATTTTGAGGAATAAGAGAAACGAAATCAATTTCAAGCGTTCCGCTTCCGTTAAGCTCAATTGAAAGCGCTCCGTCCTCTGTTTTTTGCGCTTTAAGAACGGCTTCAACCTTGTTCCAATCCACAGAGCAGTTTGAAATATCAAGCTCAACTCTTTTGTTTGAATTACCCTTTGAATCAAGATAAACTATAACCGTTCCGTTGAAATCGGTGTTTTTTATGTAGCACGAAAAATCGTAAGAAACGCCCTCTTTAAAGCCCATATCGGCAGTTGCTTGGAGCTTTTCGTTGGGAGTAAAGGTTTTGTAATCCCAGTTTTCAACGCAACCGATATTAGTTATAACGCCTTTGCCCGAAACGGTTAGGCGTTCATAATGCGTGTTATTTTCGTTGAGCGGATTTTCACTGTGTATCTCGTGAGAAATATTAGTAAAGCTCCAATAAGACTCATTTAACTCCTGATTGTCCTCGGCGGTATCGTTATATTCAAAGCTGTTGTTATAAACAAGATTTGAAACAAGTCCTCCGTCGCACGCCTTTGAAATATCCTCGATAAACGCGCCGTAAAGCGTTGGCGAAACAGAGTGGGAAATGTTTTTCCGGGATATATCAAGCGAAGCCGCCTCGCCTGCTTCTGCGGGAAATGCAAAGCAGGTTACCGCCATAACGGCAGTTATAAAAAATGAAAGTGCTTTTTTCATAATTGCTCTCCGAATTTTATTTAGTATATAGGTAATTAATACAAATATATGGTATCACAAACTGATAATTATGTCAAAAAACAGAAATATTACAAAATTTACTTAAAATAACTATTGCAAAATTCAAAAAAGTATGCAATAATATCAATGCTGATTTTTAAAGCAAATCGAGGTGTGGCTCAGTTTGGTAGAGCACCACGTTCGGGACGTGGGGGTCGCAGGTTCAAATCCTGTCACCTCGACCAGCAGAGTAGGTTTTCCAACCTACTCTTTTATTATGCTAAAAAGCCCGAAACTCGCTTAAACAGTGAGCTTCGGGCTTTTCTGTTTTTCACTTGAGATTACTTGAGTCTGCTTAGGATTAGTCAACTTGCAGTGAAACTGCAGTGTGATTGCAGTTATTTATATGTGTTTTTATTTATATGTTTTGTTTCCATTTTCATCAAGTTTATATGTATAAATAAATCCACTAATCATTCTTGTAAATGCAACTTCTCCACAATATGGACATCTTGCTTCTTCTCTATCTTTTCCACCTGGCCATGGGTTTCCTGTATCCTCATAGCCAAAATTTTTACCACATTTTTCACATTTAATAATATCCACTGTATCACCTCATTCAAGTTCACTGGATTTGATTTTAACTATATTATCTTCAATTTTGCTCACTTCAAAATTGTCTTGTTTTTTCAAATCTCCATTAATAACGTAATAATTAATTTTTTCGTCAGATTCTCTTTTTAATCCATATACTCGATAAATATAATAATCGTCTGCCTTTTCTTCAGATGTTTTTAATTCCTTATCAGAAATATAGAAAGGCGTATTTTTTTGTCCACTTGTAGTTTTTACCTCAATATATTTTGGTTTTTTTGTTTTGATATCAAATGACTCTATATCATATCCTTTTGAATCATCATATCTTGAAACCCAGTCTACAATAACACTTTCATCAATTGCGCCAACTTTTTGTGCAGCTTTTATTTTTTGACATTCATGTTTATATACCAATGCTTCTCCGGCTTCGCCCAATTCAAAATTTTTTATTTGCTGTGCAATATAATCTCGTTTACCAATTGTTTTTCTTTTGGTTGAAGTTTTTGAATTGGATTTACGAGGATGTGGTTGAGAAACCTCACTCAAAGTCTTATCTTTAGTGTTTACAACATCACAAGTGTAACACACAATTGAAGCTGCATTTTCATCAACATCACTAGATTCATTATATCCTTGCATATAATCACTTATGTATTCAGTAGGAATAGTTGGCAAAACATTTTGAATGTTTTGTTCATAGACATTACCTGTCTGAACGAAGTTGTGATTTTCGTTAATATACATAATATACTCATTACAGTTTATACGGTTATTTGTTTTTTCTTTTTTTCAAAGGCTTGTGGAATATTTTTTGCAGAAGCTAATATACGAATCCTACATGCATCAGAATATGAGCCAGTTCTCTTATTAAACTCATATGAAATAGTATACGCTTTAGGATTAGATAAATGACCTAATGCTCTATAAAATTCGTGCTCATTTTCAAATACTAATTGAGGATTATTCCCCCATCTAAGAAGATTCCTTGACATTCTATTCAACCTCCTTTATTTGAATCAATTTTTGTATTGATTTAATCTTACTAATAAATTCATTTATATCAAATGTTAGAATAGCAATATTGTATCTAAACTTTGAAAATTCTGCCATATATTTTGAGTCACTATGAATTGAAGGCGCAACTAATATTGAAAAAATAACTGTGTTTGGATTTTTATCAATAGCTTCTTGTAAATGTCTAGTAATCGCTGGCATTTCATTAGTTGCTTGGTTTCTTGCACACATCAATGTTACTTCAACCAAAGATGAACACTCGTTATCATTACACTCAATATCTGCAATTCCTCCAGAAGCTGTAAAAGTTGGCAAACCTTCGTCATCAATATGATAATTTGGCTTTACAACGACATCAGGAATATTCTGTATCAGTGCAATACTAGTTAAGAATTCAAATCTTGTTGGTTTGTCAATAAGTTTTAAAACTTCATTTTTACTTTCGCCCTTCTTGGTTACAATGTTAATTTCTTCAACAATATCATCAATAGAATAATTATCAGCCCAATATTTAAGGGCTTTTTGCTTAATATCTTCAACATTTTCAATATCTTCTGTTTGCAAATCTAAAATAGCATTATCAATACTACCCATATACTCAAAATAACTCTTTTTATCGGCATATGTTTGATAAGTGCAATAGTTATTCAAAATATATTCTATTTTTT
>JALEZT010000082.1 GCA_022772725.1 Eubacterium sp. | reverse complement strand
ATTACACATACGAAAACGGCGAATGGCGCATAAGCGACATCAGCCTTTACGCATACTTTTAATGAAGGAATAGATTTTCTAATATGAAAAAGAAGAAAAAAACAACGATAATTGCATTAACGGCGGTCATATTGATTTGCGCTTATGCGGTTTTATGCGGCGCATTTGCTTCTTCAATGAGCAAAATCCAGCTTGAAAATGCAGGCTATAAAACTGCCATTTCGGCGAAAAAAGCAAATATATATATTTCTCCGTTCAGCCTTGCTTTTCCCTGCGGTAAAGCAGACGAGGGAGAAAAAATCGAAATACTTGCTTCAAGCAAAAAATGGAGCAAGGCAGTTTTCACATCGGGCGGTAAAATTGAAACGGGATATATAAAAAACAGCGACTTTAAGGACGCGGAAAACGGAATTATTCCCGCCACCTCGCTTAATATTGAAAAGGGCGATTTTGTTTGTGAAAAGGGCGAAAGCGTTCAAATTGATTTCAGCCTTTATCCCGAATATTCAAATGAAGCGCTTGTTTGGGAATCAAGCAACGCTGAGGTTGCCCGTGTTGAAAACGGAGCAGTTACGGGCGTTTCCTGCGGCACGGCGGTTATCAGCGCCTCAATAGGCTGTGAAACGCAGAAAATAACCGTTACCGTTACGGAATATGACTCTGAGTTTTCATTCAAAAAGAGCAGCTACACGATTAACAAAGGAAAATCGCTTAACCTCTCAAAAGAGCTGAACGGCTCTGCCGACGGCGTTAAATGGGAAAGCTCAAACACAGACTGCTTATCTGTTGACTCTTCAACGATAACGGCAAAATCGACGGGAACGGCAATCATTACGGCAATTAAAAACGGTGCAAGGGCTTCGTGCCGAATTTATATTAAAGGCACCAACACAAACGCCTCCTCGCCGCTTGACATTGTCAGCTCATACGGGAACATATATAATTACCATCCCTCCCTTGTTTACTTTGAAAACGGCTGGAACGGATATAAATACTGGTGTGCTTACACCCCTTATCCGAAATGCGACGATAAATATGAAAACCCGCACATAACGGTCAGCAATGATTTAAAAAAGTGGGAAACGCCGAAGGGCTTTTCAAACCCTCTTGAACCGATGCCGTCTGATTATGAGCACGGAGAAATTTATAATTCCGACACGGAGCTTGTTTATAATTCCGACACCGGCACCCTTGAATGCTGGTGGAGATTTTTCGACAGACCTCACGACAATCATGTTATTTTGAGAAGAAAAACAACAACCGACGGCGTTCATTGGTCTGCCGCGGAGGATATGTTGGTTGCGGATATGAACAGAATTGACTTTTTAAGCCCTGCAATTATTTATGAAAACGGCAAATATAAAATGTGGGCAATCAATGAAAACACAAGATATTCAATTGATTACCGCGAAAGCAAAGACGGAAAGAATTGGAGCGAGATTAGAAAAATACCTGTTGAATTTGACGATAAGGAGCTTTATCCGTGGCACCTTGATGTTATTCACACCGCAAAGGGCTATGAAATGGCAATTTCCGCATATTATCCCAAAACAAGAGACAGACAGCAAATGAATTTATACTATTCATTTTCGGCAGACAACAAGGATTATTCAAAGGCACAGCTTCTTCTTGCCCCAACAAGAAACACTTCAAAATGGGATAATAAGGGGCTTTACCGCTCTTCCCTTTTATATGCAGACGGAAAATATTATTTGATTTACAGCGGACTTAACAAAAAAACAGGTCCATCGGGTCTCGGCCTTATCGGCGGAAGCAATCCGTTTAATATGAAATAATCAAAAGGACAAAAAAACACCCGTTGCACAACAAATGTGCGGCGGGTGTTTTATGGTTTATAATTAAAGTCTTTTTTCAATTTGAATAACAATATCGCTCATTTTAACATCAAGCGCATTTGATATTCTGTAAAGCGTTTCAAGAGTTGGCTTGCGCTTTTTCCGCCTGCTCTCTGCGCGCTTTTAAGTCGCTTTCAACCTGCTTGCGCTTTTCGGGAGTATAATTTATAAACAGTAGCGGAATAATAAACAGCATACTTGCAATCGCAGGAGTAAGAATTACGAGAGGCCATATCCACTTATCAAACGCTGCGCTCTGCGTTCCGACATAAACGGAAGCACCGTCAATTGCTTTGTAATTGAGCAGATGAAGAGCAAGGGCGGCAAGTCCGGAGGTTATTCCGCTTGATATTTTGGTAAACGAGGTTTGCATAGAAAAGGTTATGCCCTCAGTTCTCTTGCCCGTTTTCCACTCCATATAATCTATACTGTCGCAAAAAACAGAGGTTTGCGCTATTGAGCCCGCACCGAGCGGAATACAGCCTATTCCGATAATAATAAGCGAAACCCAAAGTTTGTTTCCCTCAAAGCCGATAAAATATGCAATAACTCTAACTATAATATTGCATATCTGCATAAATATCATTGCATTAACATAGCCCTTGCAGAGCTTTTTGATTTTATCGGCAAGCATCATTCCCAAAAATCCCGGCAGACCCGTTATAACATAATAAATAGTTGTGAGGCCTAATGCTCCTATAATACTGTTTTCCCCGAGAAAATCAACCGGTATTTCATATTTAAAGAAATATGTTACAAGATTTGCACCAAAGCCGAGAGCACCGCATAAATTAGCAAGCGTTACAAGCAAAAGCATTTTGTTTTTGAAAAGAAGCGAAAAGCTTTCTGCCATAGATGCTTGCTGCTTCTCCTTAACAACACGAACACGCTCCTGAGCGGCATAGCACCTCATACTGAGCATTGAGCCGCCGAGGCCAAAAATAATTGCAAAAACCAAGGTTATCAGTGCAAGGCTTTTTCCCGTTGCATTTGCAAGCATTTCAAGCGCCATTGGTATACCTACGCTGAAAACACTGTAAACACACGAGCCAAAGGTTCTTGCCCACTGAACAAAGCGGTCTCTTTCATCAGTGCTTGGCGAAACGGCAGAGGTTATACCCCAAACAGAAACATCCTGAACGGTATATGCAAGATCCCAGCAGATATACATAATAACAAAATATGCAATACGAAGCCATAAAAGATCCTCCTTTGTTGAAAAAACAACAAAAAGCAAAACCGTGAAAACTCCAACGGGAAGCGGTGTGTATTTTAAAAACGGTCGCAGCTTTTCGCCGTTTTTAAATGTGTGCTTATCAATAAATGAACCAACAATCGGATCGTTTATTCCGTCCCAAATTTTCATAACGATAAGCAACACGGAAACCGCAAGAGTAGGAAACAATGCTATATCCGTCATAAAATATGTAAAAAACGAAGCACCGATAAGCGAATAAACGAGATTTTGACCGCTTAAACCCAAATAAAAGCTTGTTTTCTCCTTTTTACTGATGTATTCCATAAAAAATCCCATAACCTTTCCGGCTACAAAAAGTATAATTTTAAAAACTCCTAACGCCTTATTGTAGCCGGATAAGGCGTATAATGGGAATTTAGCCATCTCAAAATTATGCGGGGGCAAATTTTGAGGGCAATATAATCGTTTTAGCGTGATTTTTCACGCTACACTCCTTTTTATTGCAGAAAAAAATCTGCATAAATAAAAATTTATATAATAAAACATATTGCGTTTCGGTTTGTTTTTGTTATAATATTGAAAAGAAAAATTTTACTCAAACAAGAGAGGACATTTATTATGGGCGGATTTTTCGGAGTTGCTTCAAGGGAAGACTGCGTTTTTGATTTATTCTTCGGTGTTGACTATCATTCACACCTTGGAACACGCCGTGCAGGACTTGCTGTTTACAGCGAGGAGGACGGCTTTGACAAGGCTATTCACAACATTGAAAACGCACCCTTCAGAACCAAATTCACGAAAGAATCAAACGATATGCAGGGCAATATGGGTATCGGTTGTATTTCCGATTTTGAGGCGCAGCCTATTCTTGTGCGCTCTCACCACGGAACCTTTGCAATAACAACGGTTGGAAAAATCAACAATTCGGACGAAATAGTTGAATCGATTATTAAAACAAACACTCACTTTTTTGAAATGCAAAACGGCGGAATAAACCAAACGGAGCTTGTTGCCGCCATCATAAATCAAAAAGAGAATTTCGTTGAGGGAATAAGATACGCGCAGGAGATTATTGACGGCTCGCTGAGTATGCTTATTCTGACACCAAAAGGAATTTACGCCGCAAGAGATAAAATGGGCAGAACGCCCATTGTGCTCGGTAAAAAGGACGAGGGCTACTGCGCAAGCTTTGAAAGCTTTGCATATCTTAACCTTGGCTACACCGACTATAAGGAGCTCGGACCGGGAGAAATAGTTGTTATGACTGCCGACGGGGTTAAAACTCTTGTTGCACCGGGAAAGAATATGAAAATCTGCACATTCCTTTGGATTTATTACGGCTATCCGTCCTCCTCCTACGAGGGCATCAGCGTTGAAAAAATGAGATACAACTGCGGACGCCTTCTTGCAAAAAGAGATAATGTTAAGCCCGATATTGTTGCAGGTGTTCCCGATTCAGGAACCGCACATGCAATCGGCTATGCAAACGAATCAAAGGTGCCGTTTTCAAGACCCTTTGTTAAATACACACCAACCTGGCCGCGCTCATTTATGCCGACCCATCAAAGCAAAAGAAATCTTATTGCAAAAATGAAGCTTATTCCGATTTATGACCTTATAAACGGAAAGAGCCTGCTTCTTATTGACGATTCAATAGTTCGCGGAACACAGCTTCGCGAAACAACGGAATTTCTTTATGCAAGCGGAGCAAAGGAGGTTCATATCCGTCCTGCCTGCCCGCCGCTTGTTTTCGGTTGTAAATATCTTAATTTCTCCCGCTCAAATTCCGAAATGGAATTAATTACACGCCGCGTTATCAAGGATTTGGAGGGCGGCGAGCCAAGCGAGGAAACACTTAAAGAATACACAAACCCCGACAGCGAAAAATACAAAAAAATGGTTGATGAAATCTGCAAGAGACTTCATTTCACCTCGCTTCGCTACCACAGACTTGACGATATGATTGAATCAGTCGGCATCGGTGCAGACAAGCTTTGCACATACTGCTGGAACGGCGAGGAATAACAAAGCATAAAAAAGAGGGCTTCACTTCACTTCACGGAAGCTCTCTTTTCTTATTTGTGATATTTGGAATTATTTGAAATTGAAAAAGCCCTGTAAATCTGTTCGAGCAAAACGAGCCTTGCAAGCTGATGCGGAAGCGTTATTTTGCCGAACGAAAGCTTTATTTTACCGAGCGACTTAACCTCCTCCGATAGCCCGAACGAGCCGCCGATAATAAAGGTTATTGACGAATAATCAAGGCTGATTTTTTCAATTTCCCTTGAAAGCTCGGGAGATGAATATTCCCTGCCCTCAATGCAAAGAGGAATAACAATACTGCCCTTTGGGATTTTTTCAATTATTCGTTTACCCTCTTTTTCAATAATTGTATTTATCTCCGACTGCGAGGGATTATCGCTTGCTCTTTCCTCACTTATTTCAATTATATTTGCCTTTGAAAATGATTTAAGGCGTTTAAGATATTCGGCACAGCCGTCTTTAAGATACTGCTCTTTGAGCTTGCCGACGCACACTATATTAACGCTTATCAAAGAATAATCAGCCCCCCGTCGTTTTCGGGCTTTGAAACATAAAGCCTGTAATCCGTGTTTTCTTTTGCTCCTATTTCATCAAAGGCGCACACGGCGGACTGCCTTGCAATTTCGGGGATATTATTCTCCCTGCTTAAATGAGACAAAACAAAACGGGTTGTTCCGCTTTTTATAAGCTCCTGCGCAAATTCGTCGCAGGCGGTATTTGAAAGATGACCTCTGTCTGACAAAATGCGTTGCTTTAAAAAATACGGATAAGGGCCGTTTTGAAGCATAGAGGTTTCGTGATTTGATTCAAGAAAAACAAGGTCTGAGCCTGCAAGCGTTTTTTTCGCCTCATCTGTTACATATCCCGTATCGGTGCAAACGGAAATTTTCCGTCCGTCCGTTGTGTGAAGCTTATAGCCAACGCAATCTGCCGCATCGTGAGAATTATGAAAGGCTTCAACAATCATACTGCCCATATCAACAGCTCCGTTTATCTCATAGCCTTTAACTCCTCTGCTTATTACGCCTGCAAAATAAAGCTCCTCCAAGGTTGCGGGCGAAGCGAAAACAGGAATTTTATACCTTGAAGCAAAAACGCGAACGCCTGCAATATGGTCCTTATGCTCGTGGGTTACAAAAACGGCTTTTATGCTTTGAGGGTCTATGCTCAAATTGTTGAGCGCCGCCTCGCACCTTTTGGCAGAAACGCCTATATCAACAAGCACTCCCTCGCCGTTTACGCCTATGTATATTGAATTTCCGCTGCTTCCTGAAAAAAGCTGACACACCTTTGCCATATAAATTCCCATAGCCTTTCCGGCCACAAATAGTTTATTAAAAATCCTAACACCTTATTGTAGCCGGATAAGGCGTATAATGGGAATTCAGCCATCTCAAAATTATGCCAAAGGCAAATTTTGAGGGCAATACAATAGGAATAGTGTGATTTTTCACACTATTCTCCAATAAAAAAGGGGCGAAATATCGCCCCACGAATTTATATTATCCTGCGTTTACTGCCGTTTGCGTAGGCTCTTCGGTAACACGCTTTATATCAGCACCGAGCGCAGTAAGCTTTTCAACTATATTTTCATAGCCTCTGTCTATATACTGAATTGCTTCAACTGTTGTTTGACCCGTTGCTATCAAGCCGGCAATAACCATTGCCGCACCTGCTCTTAAATCGGTTGCCTTAACCTTAACGCCTGTTAAGTGATCAACGCCCTCAATAACGGCAATCTTGCCGTCAACCTGAACATTTGCGCCCATTCGCATAAGCTGACCGACATACTGAAAGCGATTATCCCAAACAGATTCCGAAAGGATTGAGGTTCCCTTTGAAACTGAAAGAAGAACGCACATTTGCGGCTGCATATCAGTTGGAAATCCCGGATGAGGCATTGTTTTTACATTGCATTTTGTTAACTGCTTAAAGCGGGTTACGCGAACTGCATCGTCATATTCGATAATCTCCGCGCCTGCCTCTTCAAGCTTTGCGCTTATTGATTCAAGGTGCTTTGGAATAACATTTTTGATAAGCACATCGCCTCCGCACGCCGCGGCGGCAACCATATATGTTCCGGCTTCGATTTGATCGGGAATGATAGAATAGGTGCAGCCGTGCATCTTTTCTACTCCGCGGATTTTAATAACATCCGTTCCCGCGCCTCTGACATCTGCTCCCATAGAGTTAAGGAAGTTTGCAAGGTCAACTATATGAGGCTCCTTTGCGGCATTTTCAATAACCGTCAGCCCTCTTGCCAGAACGGCGGCAAGCATAACATTAATTGTTGCGCCAACCGAAACATTATCCATATAAATCGAATTGCCAACGAGCTTCTCAGCCTCTGCGCAAACCATACCCTCAACGATATTAACATCCGCGCCGAGCATCTTAAAGCCTTTTATGTGAAGGTCTATCGGGCGGTCACCGAAATCACAGCCGCCGGGAAGCGCAACCTCTGCCCTTTTGAAGCGGCCGAGCATAGCGCCGATAAGATAATAGCTTGCTCTGAAATGAGACGCAAGCTCATAAGGCACCTTTTGATATTTGAGCGCTCTTGAATCAACCTCAATAGTGTCTTTATTTATCATTTTAATTTGAGCGCCCATACTGTCTAATATCTTAATGATAAGAGAAACATCGGAGATATTAGGTATATTTTCAATTCTAACTATATCATCGGCAAGAATTGCCGCAGGGATAATTGCAACGGCGGCATTTTTTGCACCGCTGATATTAACCTCGCCGAACAATTCGTGTCCGCCGTTTATTACAAAATTTTCCAAAGCTCTTCCCTCTTTAAATACGGAATAATATATATGTGTCGGACTAAATAAAGTCCTGCTTAACTGCAATACCATTTAACAAATGACATTATAACAGAAAGTATTATAAAAATAAAGACCTTTTAATAATTCGATACACTTTTGTAATATAAAAAATTGAATAAAAAACAACAATATATATGGTTAAAATGCTTAAAACCGTTCTAAATACAGACAAAACAGCCCTTGCAAAAAAATTTTAAATTCTCCGAATTTTGTAGAAATTACAAAATTGTAACAAACATTTTTGGCTATTTTGACGAAGAGTTTAATCTCTTTTATTATTATTCCGCCCTTCGACTGAGTTTATCATTCGGCAGTTCACATTTTCTTTAAAAATAAAAGGTAGATTTATTGACAAATAACTGCTTATAATGTATTTTAAAACTAATTATCTAACTCGGAGGGTTTGTTTTGAAAAATTCAATTTGGCTTATGCTTTTGCTACAAGTGTTTTTAATTGCGCTAAACGCCGTTTTTGCCGCAGCGGAAATTGCAATAGTCAGTATGAACGACAATAAGATGGCTAAAATGGCAAAGGAGGGCAACAAAAAAGCCCAGCGCCTTGTTAAGCTGACAGGTCAGCCTGCAAGATTTCTTGCAACAATTCAGGTTGCAATAACGCTTTCGGGATTTTTAGGCTCGGCTTTTGCCGCGGATAATTTTTCAAAGCCGCTTGTTGAGCTAATTCTTAAAACGGGAATAGGAATTTCGGCAGAAACGCTCAACAGCATAGTTGTTATACTTATCACTCTTATTTTATCTTATTTCACGCTTGTTTTCGGGGAGCTTGTTCCGAAGCGTGTTGCAATGAAAAAAACAGAGCCGATTGCGCTTGCTCTTTCCGGCTTAATTTATTCGGTTTCAAAAATTTTCAAGCCGCTTGTTTCATTCTTAACATTATCAACAAACGCTGTTTTGCGTCTTTTAAGAATTGACCCTAATTCAAAGGACGACGAGGTTAGCGAGGAGGATATAAGAATGAGTGTTGATGTCGGCTTTGAAAACGGAACGATAGACAGCACCGAAAAGGAAATAATTCAAAATGTTTTTGAATTTGACGATTTAACAGCAGGAGAAATAGCCGTTCACAGAACGGAGGTTTCACTGCTTTGGCTTGAAGAAACGCTTGAAGAATGGGACAAAACAATCCATTCAAGCAGACACAAAATCTATCCCGTTTGCGATGAAACGGTTGACAATGTTATCGGCTTGCTTGACGCAAAGGATTATTTTCGCATTAAAGAAAAAACGAAGGAAAAGGTTTTAAGCAACGCAGTTCATCCTGCATATTTCGTTCCCGAAAGCATAAAGCTTGATGTGCTTTTTAAAAATATGAAAAAAAGCAAAAACAGCTTTGCAATAGTTCTTGACGAGCACGGCGGAACAACGGGAATAATAACAATGAATGACCTGCTTGAAGAGCTTGTGGGCGACTTTGATTATGATAAGGACGATGAAGAGCCTAACGCAATTGAAAGCCTTGATTCAAAAACTTGGAGGATAACGGGAAATCCAACCGTTGACGAGCTTGAAGAGGCACTTGGAATTTCCGTTAAAAACAAGGAATGTGAAACCTTTAACGGACTTGTTATTAACGCGCTCGGAGCCGTTCCGCCCGAAAACGCTTCATTTGAAATTGAAGCCGAGGGGCTTTTAATTAAGGTTACGGATGTTAAAAACCATTGCGTTAAATCGGCAATTGTTTGCAAAGAAAGCCCAAAACCGAAAGATAATAACAACGAATAAAGCAAAAAGCCAAGGAGTAATTGCAATGAACAAAACAAATATTTTGCAAAAAATCAACTTACCTGCCGATATTAAAAAATGCAGTTTAGAGGAATTAAATGCTCTTTCGCAGGAAATTCGCAATGTTCTGATTAAGCGCGTTACCGTTACAGGCGGACACATGGGCTCTAATCTGGGCTTTATTGAAGCAACCGTTGCGCTTCACTATGTTTTTGACTCGCCTAAGGACAAATTTGTTTTTGATGTTTCCCATCAGTCGTACACACATAAAATTTTAACAGGTAGAAAAGAGGGCTTTACCGAGCCTGAAAATTACTACTCTTTAAGTGGCTACACAACCCCCTCGGAAAGCGAGCACGATTACTTCAAGGTAGGTCATACCTCAACATCAATTTCGCTTGCAACAGGTCTTGCCAAGGGCAGAGATTTAAACGGTGGAAAGGAAAACATAATTGCCGTTATCGGCGACGGCTCTATGTCCGGCGGAGAAGCCTTTGAGGGCTTAAACAATGCCGCAATGCTGAAAAGCAACATGATTATCATTTTTAACGACAATGAAATGTCCATTGCCGAGAATCAAGGCGGTATGTATGAGAATTTCAGACTGCTTCGTGAAACAAACGGAAAGGCGGAAAACAACTTTTTCAAGAGCTTCGGACTTGATTATTATTATGTTGATGACGGAAACAATATTGAAAATCTTATTTCCGTTTTTGAAAATGTTAAAGATACAAACCGCCCGACAGTTATTCATATTCACACGCTGAAAGGCAAAGGGCTTGACTGGGCTATGGAAAATAAAGAGGCAGGGCATTGGGCGCTTCCGGCGGCGTTTTATACGCAAGAACACACAGAGGAAGGCTATGAGGATTTAACGGCTGAATACTTATTAAGCAAGATGGAAAACGACCCAACAGTTATTGCCGTTACTGCGGCTACTCCGGGCGCAACGGGCTTAACGCAGGAATTTCGCGAAAAAGCAGGAAAGCAATTTATTGATGTCGGCATAGCGGAGGAGCACGCAGTTGCGTTCATTTCCGGCATTGCCAAAAACGGCGGAAAGCCTGTTTTTGAGGTGCTCAGCAGCTTTTTACAAAGAACATACGACCAACTAAATCAAGACCTTGCAATGAACAGTAATCCTGCAACAATACTTGTTTTCGGCGGTGGAATAGGCGGAGGAGATTGCACCCACAACGGAATGTATGACATTGCTTTAATCAGCTCAATACCTAACATAATCGGACTTGCACCTGCAACAAAGGAGGAATACTTTGCCACACTTGATTGGGCGGTTGAACAAAACAGCACTCCTGTTGTAATAAGAGTTCCGAAAGCCGTTATCGGTAACGGAGAGAAAATAACGCTTAACGAAAAAACGGCGGTTAAAGGAAAAATCGTTAAGCATGGCAGCAAAATTGCCATTATCGGCTTGGGCGATTGTCTGCCTCTTGCAATGAAAGCAGCAGAGATTTTGGAAAATGATTGTAACACAAGGATTACTGTTGTTAACCCTATATGCTTCACGGCACTTGACAAAGAATTACTTGACAACCTTAAAAAAGACCACAAGATAATTGCAACCGTTGAGGACGGTGTGCTTGACGGAGGCTTCGGTCAAAGGGTTGCATCTTACTATGGCTGTGATGATATTAAGGTTTTAAATTTCGGCGGAGAAAAGAAATTCAACGATTTAATTTCCGCGAAGGAAATTGCAATTCAAAATCATTTAACCGCAGAGCAAATTGCAGAGGATATAAAAGCTTTAATCAAATAAAAGCATAAAGAATAACGGTTGTTAGGCAATCACAATAATTCCTAACAACCGTTTTTATTTTTTGTAATACCACTCAAATTGCAGCATACTGATTATTAATATCTCCGCCGGTCATTATATTATCGGCGGCTCGTGCAAGCTCCTTCATATCCGCATTATTTTTGAGAATTTTTGACGGAATTGAAAGTGCACCGCACACAACATTATAATAAGCGCTTCCCCTCTCGTGAGGAGTTAAAGCACCGTCAAGCGCAGAAAGCCAAACCTCGCCGATAACCTCTTTTAGCGGCTTATACCGAAGCTGCAACGCATCTGCCTTTGGAATATCCCTTGCAAGCCCAAGGCGTTTGAGTGCTTTATAAACATCCCAAACAAGGCAGGTGTTTAGCTTATTCAAAAGAGGCTTTGCCAAGCACCAAAGAGGAGCAAGCTTTTCGCCGTTTATTCCGAGAGCAGTCAGCCTTTCGGAAAACTCCTCCTTGCTTTTGCATTCTAACACCCTGAAAATAATATCGCAGGCGTGCTTTGCAAGAAACGGCTGAGCGTCAACTGCTTTTCCGTTTAAGCAAAAGCTTTCAAGATGCTCAACCTTATATGTTAAGGTTTTATCCTCATTGACCTCAACATTAACGATAGGAGCGGGATAGCCGCAAAGAGAGCCGACATTAACCTCTGTTATAGTGTTTCCCTTTTCGGACACAAACTTATCGGTTGCCTGAATATGACTGTGGCCGACAAACATATATTTCAGCCCTGCATCTGCAAGGCGCGAGGCAACATATTCCCTGTTTTCAACACAGGTTGAGCCGCCCGTTATAAGCGGAGAAATATGGGGAATGAGCAAATGATGCTCTGCACCGATTAAAACGCAATTATCTTTTTTTGCGTTTTCAATCTGCCTTTCAATCCACTGCCAGCAGTCCTCCGTAAAGCCTGCGTGGTCATTATCGTTTTTATCATCATTTAGGCAAAGAAGCCTAACGCCTTCACAAAGCTCTGCGGTGTAGCAAACTGTTCCGATTTTTGTTATGAAGCTGTCTATCGCACGGCTCGGCCCGAAATCCTTATAAAATTCGGGGAGCTCACTGCTTTTCATTACCTCAACATCGTGATAAACATTATCTCCGCTGAAACGGCGCGGGTTTTCATCACAGCACCAATCGTGCGTTGCAGTTATAACATAAACAGGCTTGCTTTTTTGAAGTTCATAAAGCTTTTCGCGAAATTCAATATGAGAAGCCATTTCCCCGTCATTTGAAACATCGCCCAAAATAACAACCGCATTTGTGTCGGAAAGAGCAATTTTTTCAAAGGCAGAATCAATTATCTCTCCCGTTTCGGCAAGGCATTTTTGGTCGGAGCCCGAGCGGAGCTCATAAGCCTTGCCGCTTACTCCGAGCGTTTTTGAATAATGATGCGTATCCGCAATAAAGGTTATTTTCATAATTTCTTATTCGTTTACTGCCTGCGCTTCGGCTTCTCTTTTCTCGTTCCTTTCAGCAATTTCCTTCATCATCTGACGATGGCCGTCGCCCGTGATATTATAGAAATGCATCGGGATAAGCATAAGCAGATAGCCTACCGCAGGAAGAAGAGTTGTGAGGAAGAAGAGGGCATAATTTGTGTTTGCAGACTGAACGAGAGAGCCCTCCGTGTGGCTCTTATAGCCTACCCAGCCGAGAATTGCAAGGCCGATTGATGATGAAAATGTGTTTTCAATCTTACCCGTAAAGCTCATAATTGAAAGCATAATGCCCTCAACGCGTCTGTCTGTTTTCCATTCGATATAATCAACCGTTTCTGCTTCCATTTCCTTTTGAATAAGGTTTTTAAATTCAAGCGGAATTGCGGTTAAGCAGGTAAATACGGAAACCATAACGCCTGTTAAGAGTGAAACAGACTGGTCTGCCTGCTTTTGAAGGAGTCCCTTAAATGTTAATACTGCAAACAGGATATGAAGAATTATTGCGCTGATGCAGCATACCTGATAGAATTTGCGTGAATCTGCCTTTTCGCCGAGCTTTTCAACAATTTTCGGTACAAGAATACCTGCAAGCAGGAAGCCGGGGAACTTAACAACATCAACAACTGCGTTATATTTAAGATTAAACATAAGGTCTGCAACAAAATAGAACGAAACCTGCTCTGCAACCTTGCACAAAACAAAGAAAAGATTGCAAAGGAAGAGCATAAGAAGCGGTCTGTTGCTGAAAAGAAGAGCGAAGCACTCTTTAACAGACGGAGTATCCGAGCTGTGATGAGCGCGCTCAACCGTGTTTTTATATGTAAGCCTTGTTAAGAAGAAAATTCCGATAGCCGAAATAATAGCCGAGGTGAGATATGCCTGAGGAGTGTGGTCTCTGAAATAAGGGAGCCACGCCGCACCTGCAACGAAAACCTGAGGAAGCGCGCCGACTATTGAACGCGTTATCGAGCTGACGCCGAAAAGCTTTGTTCGCTCAATTCCGTTAGGCGTTATTGAAAAAGCAAGAGCACCCATAGGAATATCAAACGCCGTGTAGGTTACATCAAGCATAACAAAAAGGAAGGTTGTGTAAATAATATTCAAAACGGGAGGTGCGTCTGCACTTCCTATAAAGAATAAAACCATAACGATTGAAACGAAAATCGGTGCCCATTTGATATACGGGCGCATTTGACCGTCCTTCGTTCTTGTTTTATCAACTATAACGCCCATAATGGGGTCGTTAATAGCGTCAAAAATACCGCAGAAAAGCCTTATCTGCGAGGCTGTTGCCATCGGGTCCTTCAGCTTTTTAAACAAAACATTTGTTAAAAAGTAGTTGATGTATTTTGACGAGGTCATACTTGTGTTCATACCCTGCGCGCCTCGTCCGAGAGCATAAGACAGGGTTTCCTTCCAGGTTAAGTATGTTTCCTCGCCCACATCGGTTTTTACGATTTTGCTGTTTAGGAACTTACTGATTTTATTTCCCATAACGGCCTCCTTTATTATAAATTTATTTTATTTTTGTTATTTTATTTTTCTTAACGAAATAAACATTATCCGCAATATCCATCATAGCTTTATCGTTCATTGAATCCGTATAAAAATTCTCGATATGCTTATCGGGATATATTTCCTTAAATGCCTTAACCTTATTTTCGAGAAAGCAAAGGCGAATAAACTTTCCCGTTTTTTTATCTATGCTTGAACCGATAAAATGCTTAACGCCCATACGCTTCATTATTTCTTCAAGAATAAAATCCGTTGAGCCCGAAACTATAATATCGCTTTCCCTTTGCACCTTTGAATACCACGGCTTAATTCTTTTTTCATTCTTGTTCCAGAATTTAACAACATTTTCGCTGACATCGCCGAGATTAACATAATAGCCCTCCAAAAAAGAGGCATACGCTTCTATTGCCTCTTCAACGGTAAAAAGATGAAGAGCGTCTTTAAGCGCAATAACAATCAGCTTGGGAACGTATTTCCATATTTTTGGGTCTGTTCTGACATAATAAAGTATGAAATCAACAAGCGTTTCGCCGTCATAAATCGTATTGTCGAAATCATAAACATTAACATTTTCCACAATAATAAGCTCCAAATAAACAAAATATGTTTAATCAATATCAAATCCGTGTAAAAAAATATAAAATACACATTATATTCTATCAAAAGGCAAATAATAAATCAATAAAATAATAAGCTCTGCTTAAAAAAAGTTGATTAAATCGGCAGAAGTTTGAAAATAAGGTATCAAAATCTTGACATATTGCAAAATAAATTATATATTAGAATAAGTATATCTAAAAGAGGAAAGGTGTTTTGATTTCAAAATACCGAAAAGACTTATGAAAAAAGAACTGATAAAAACAGATACGGTTATAGTCGGAAGCGGAGTTGCAGGCTTATTTGCGGCACTTTGCCTGCCGAAAAGCAAGGATATTCTTGTTATAACGAAAGAAAATCTTGATGAATGTGATTCCTATCTTGCACAGGGCGGAGTTTGTGTTTTAAAGGATATAAACGACTTTAACTGCTATTTTGAAGATACAATGAAGGCAGGGCATTATGAAAATAATCCCGAAAGCGTTAAGGTTATGATTGAATCCTCGCCCGATGTTATTAAAACGCTTGTTGATCTCGGCGTTAAGTTTGACACAGACGGCTCGGGAGATTACGACTACACCCGTGAGGGTGCCCACAGAAGAAACAGAATTCTTCATCACAAGGACGAAACAGGCAAGGAAATAACGGCAACGCTGCTTTCAATTGCGAAAAAAAGAAAAAATATAACATTTGTTACAAGAACAACAATGATAGATATTATTGAAAAGGACAACACCTGCTACGGCATTGTTTGTGAGGACGAGCTTGGCGAAAGCGGCGCTATTATTGCAAGAGATATTATTCTTGCAACAGGCGGAATAGGAGGACTTTTCAAAAATTCAACTAATTTTTCGCATATAACCGGCGATTCCTTTGCGCTTGCGCTTATGCACAAC
>JALEZT010000054.1 GCA_022772725.1 Eubacterium sp. | reverse complement strand
TCGCTTATCAAGATTTTTGATTTCGTCCTTAATCATAATTTCGTCTATCCAATCGCTGTCGGAATTGTTATCTCCGATTTGGTCCATAACATAAATTGTGTCTCCGCCGTCGTTATAAACGGGTTCATATAGGGAAACGGGGTCAACTATTGCTTCAAGCGCAAGCACAACCTCGCTTTTTTCCATATCAAGCGCCTTTGCGATTTCCTCAATAGTCGGCTCCTTTTTGTTTTTGTTTATCAGCTCCTCCTTAACCTGCATTGCCTTGTAGGCAGTATCTCTCATACTGCGGCTGACTCTTATCGGATTGTCATCTCTTAAATAACGCCTTATTTCTCCTATGCACATCGGCACGGCGTAGGTTGAAAACCTAACATCAAGGTCAAGATTGAAATTGTCAATAGCCTTTATCAGCCCTATAACGCCGACTTGGAACAAGTCATCCATTGCTTCGCCTCTGTTTTGAAAGCGCTGAATAACAGATAAAACAAGCCTTAAATTTCCCTTTATCAGCTCGTCCCGCGCATTCATATCTCCCTGCCTTGCTTTTTTCAATAGTTCAATTTTTTCGCTTTCTTTAAGCACTTTTATTTCATTTGTGTTTATCCCGCAAATCTCAACCTTATTATACTGCAAACAAATCATTCCTTAATTTAGTTATGTACTGCTTTATTTTGGAATGAAATTTTACATTTCTTTCATTAATATTATGAGCAAAGACGTTTGCTTTTATTATCGTATTACCGAAAACTTATTAATTTATTAAAAAAATAAAGCCCTGCTCATAAAGCAGGACTTAATAAATATCTGCGAAACACTAAACATTTCTTCCGCCGTTTAAAAACAACCAAAGCCTGTTGAAATATTTCTTTAATATAAACGCAATAAGTGTGATTAAAGCAATTGTTATAACGGGTGTGAAAATAAGGCAGGTAACTGCCGAAAAGTTACTTACACCGAAAACAATTAAAAACAGCTTTTCAATTACTCTGACTATAAAATTATGCGTACAATATATGAAAAGAGATATTTTAAACGGATCCTTAATATTAATGTCTTTTTTAATAATTGAACTGAAAATAAAGGGCATAAGAAGTGATGCCGAAGCATCAAAAATAATCATCATTATTTTTGAGTATTTGCTTCCTGTTGTGCAAATTATTAACGTTGCACAATAAATAACTGTCATTGCAATTGCGCAGGCAGTCAGCTTCGGCTTAACAGACCTTTCGAAATAAAATCTTTTAATATGCAATCCGAAATAAGCGCCTATAAGAAAGCAGGGAAGCCAATATAAAAATTCAATATAGCAATCATTTTGCATTAACACCATATTAATAATGATTAATGCGCTTATAGAAACAATACCGATATATTTGTTTTTAATTAAATAATAAAATATAACCTGAAAAACAGAATATAAAAACAGATTTCTTATATACCAAAGCGGAGCAAAATCACTGTTTATAAGACCCTTTAAAATGAATTGCAGGTCAATGGGATATGTTTCGAAATTAATGTGAGAAGCGATAAAGGGTATTCGCGTTAAAACGGCAAAAAGCAGATAAGATAATAAATTCCAAAAAATGTAAGGAACTAAAAGAGAATAGGCTCGTTTTTTTAACTGAACAAAATAATTTCCCGTACTGTAATTTTTGAACATCAAAAAGCCGGAAAAGAACAGAAAAACGGGAACGGCAATAGAAGCAATATAATAAACTGCTTTTTCAAAAAGAATTGTATAAGCAAAATCGCTTCCCGAAATGCTCCAAGAGTTGATATTAACACTATGTATGTAAACTATTAAAACGGAGCAAATATATTGGATTAAAACTATTCTGTTGTCTTTAATCTTTTTGCTGTTTGTTAATGAATTTTGATTCATTATTATCCCTCAATTTAACTCTAATCAAAACAATAAGGCTGACCGCAAAAACAGTCAGCCGTTTAAATTATTTTTCTTCGTTTTGCGCAGAGGCTTTTTCCTTTGCACTTTCAAGCAAATCGTTAAATGATTTTTGATTGAGCGAGTCAACACGGTCATATTTAACAGGCTCCTTATCCTCAAACTCCGTTCCGTTTTCGTTAATAAGAGTAAGAGAAAGAACATCGCCGACTATTGAATATTTATATGTTACGCTCTGGGCGGTTGTGCCGTTTGTGATTGTAATTCTGTCGCCCTTAACCTCATACTGACCGTCAAACGAGAAGGTTGAAATGTATGAGCTGTATGTTCCGTCATCATAAAACTCGTAAGCGGAAAGACCGGGCGCAGATTGGCTCTGCCATTTGTTAACAAGCTTATCCTTTGAGGTTTCTCCGGCTATGTATGAAACGGGGTTAATATGATTAACAGAGCAAACAACGGTTGTTATAACCGCAAGAGCGGCAATAAACGCAAGAACAACCGATAAGATAATTTGACCTGTTGTGAATGTATGCTTTGCCTTTTTAGTCTTAACCTCTTCTGCCGGTGCGGCTTCGTTATTCACAATTTCAGTGTTGTTATCTTCAAATGTGAAATTATCTTTGTTTTCCATATTATGCTTTCAATCCTTTTTTTCTTAATATTGCGTCTATCTTTTCCGAGCTGTCAAGCAGTGAGGAAACAGACATATCGTGGTTGAGCGTGTCAAGAAAATATGCAATATATTTTGAAAGCTCAACAGATTGATACCAGTCTCTTGCAAGAAGCTCCGGCGGCTGATAAACGCCGTTTGTTGTAAATACCTTTGCAATAACACCGTTTTTATAAGCTTCGTCAAAAACTTCAAGTCCGTTTGCAAAAAGACCGAAGGTTGTGCAAACAAAAATTCTTTTTGCGCCAAGGTCTTTAAGCTTTCTTGCAACCTCAAGCATTGATTCGCCCGAGGAAATCATATCGTCAACGATAATAATATCCTTGCCGTTAACGGAATCACCGAGATACTGATGCTCAACAATCGGATTTCTGCCGTTAACAACCTTTGTGTAGTCTCTTCTTTTATAGAACATTCCTAAGTTAACACCAAGCTGAGTAGCAAAGAAGATACATCTGTGCATTGCGCCCTCGTCGGGAGAAATAACCATAAGATGATCCTTGTCAATCTTTAAATCGTCAACATTATTAACGATTGCTTTAATCATTTGATATGCCGGCATAACATTTTCAAATGATTTGTGAGGGATTGCATTTTGAACTCTTTGGTCGTGAGCGTCAAATGTGATAATGTTTTCAACCCCAAGATGAACAAGCTCTTGAAGTGCCATTGCGCAGTCAAGCGATTCGCGGCTTGATCTTTTATGCTGGCGTCCCTCATAAAGCATAGGCATTATAACAGAAATTCTTTTTGCTTTTGATGAAGCAGCCGAAATAACTCTCTTTAAATCGGCGTAATGGTCGTCGGGAGATTTCGGAACAGTCATTCCGTACATTTTGTAGGTAACGCTGTAATTGAAGCAATCGGTAACGATATAAAGGTCATAGCCTCTAACGGTATCGTTAATAACGGCCTTTCCTTCGCCGCTTCCGAAACGGGGATTGGAAATGTTGATTTTATAGGAATCTCTCTGGTAGCCGTAAAATGCAATAGAGCCCTGATGCTCAATAGCCTGTGTTTTTCTCCACTGAACAAGGTATTTATCAACCTTGTCTGCAAGAGCCTCACAGCCCGGCATTGCAATAATACCGAGAGGTCCGTAGGGGATTGTTTCAACTAATTGTGCTGTTAATCTTGCCATTTTTAAACTCCTTGCTTTTCAGTATTAACTTAGGGTAACGGTAATAATCCGAACCCGTCAAAAATGCAGTATTAAAGCGATATTTGTCGCTTTCGCTGTTGCCTTGCGTCAGCAAGGCTGCCATCTCAAGATGCCAAATCTCATCTTTACTCCAAGCATTTTTGATGCTTT